>NZ_KV810182.1:282376-341955 GCF_001812725.1 Neisseria sp. HMSC067G12
AAAGGCCGTCTGAAATTTCAGACGGCCTTTTGTTCTTTAAACTGTTTAGTCCAGATTCAACACGGCAGAAGTGTAAACGTCTTGTACGTCGTCCAAATCTTCCAATGCGTCAATCAGTTTTTGCATCTTAACCGCATCTTCGCCGCTCAATTCAGTTTCGTTTTGGGCGCGCATGGTAACGTCGCCGTCAACAGATTTGTAGCCTGCGGCTTCCAAAGCCGATTTCACACCGGCCCAGTCGTTCGGCGCGGTAATCACTTCGATGGAACCGTCGTCGTTGGTGATGACGTCTTCCGCACCGGCTTCCAAAGCTGCTTCCATCAGCGCATCTTCGTCAACGCCCGGTTCAAACACCAAATAGCCTTGATGAACGAAGTTGAACGCTACGCAGCCGTCGGTACCCAAGTTACCGCCGTTTTTAGTGAACGCATGGCGCACATCGGCAACGGTACGGGTTTTGTTGTCGGTCAGACAGTCCACCATCAAAGCCGCGCCGCCGATGCCGTAGCCTTCGTAACGCAACTCGATGTATTCCACGCCTTCCAGATTGCCCGTACCTTTGTCGATGGCACGTTGCACGTTGTCTTTAGGCATATTGTTTTCAGCGGCTTTTTCCAAAGCCAGGCGCAGGCGCGGGTTCGCGCCGGGATCGCCGCCGCCCATGCGGGCAGCAACGGTAATTTCTTTAATCAGACGGGTGAAGATTTTGCCGCGTTTGGCATCTTGTCGGGCTTTTTTGTGTTGGATATTTGCCCACTTACTATGGCCTGCCATGTTGATTCCTTTCGTTTTTTCACGCGCTGAGGCGGAATTTGCTTCATTTGTAAGGCGTGCATTTTATCATAAGTTGCCTTTAGCCAAAATATTCAGACGGCCCGAATATTTGCAAAAACAGGCCGTCTGAAAACAAAGAAACTTTTTTAAATAAAGAAGCACATTTGCGGCAAACCTTTGTCAGTTTTTCGTTTTAATTCACGAAGGTTTACGGTATGATGACAAAATCGGTCAAAATTGTTAACAACTTAACCGGTATCGAATGGCAAAACGGCCTGCTCGCCGATATTGCCAAACGCGAAAAATGAGTGGGAGTAGTTACCCGTATCATTTTATTTTTATTGTTTTTATTAAAGGTTTTATTATGGAAGAAATATTGTCTGCTCTGGTGGGTGCAGTCAATCTGGTTCTTTGGGACTACCTGCTGATTTATGCCTTAATCGGTATTGGCCTGTTTTTTACCCTGTACTTGGGCGCGCCGCAAATTACCAAATTGGGGGCGGGTTTTAAAGCCGTTTTCGGCGGCTTGTTCAGCAAAAAAGACAAAGACCACGAAAGCAAATCCCTGTCTCAATTTCAAGCGCTTGCCGTAGCGATTTCTGCGCAAATCGGTACCGGTAACGTTGCCGGTGTCGCCACTGCGATTACTGCCGGCGGCCCGGGGGCCATTTTTTGGATGTGGTTGTCTGCCATTCTGGGCATGTCTACCATTTTTGCAGAAGCCGTTTTGGCGCAAAAATACCGCGTGGTCAGCCACGGCAAATACATCGGCGGCCCTGCGTTTTACATCACGCACGGCCTGACCCCGAAAATCGGCCGTGGCGCGGCGCGTTTCCTGTCCGGCTTTTTCTCCATCGCCTTGATTATCGCGCTGGGTTTCATCGGCAACGCAACCCAATCCAATTCCATCGCCTCGGCCATGAATTTGGCTTTCGATATTCCTCCGATGGCTGTCGGCATTGCTTTGGCGGTATTCGCCGGCCTGATCATCATCGGCGGTATCAACCGCATTGCCGGTATCGCGCAATTTGTCGTGCCGTTTATGGCGGTAATTTACATCTTGTGTGCCGTGATTATTTTGTTCAAATTCTCCGACCACATTATCCCGATGTTCCACAGTATCTTTGTTGCCGCCTTCAATCCCGAAGCGGTATTGGGCGGTGCGGCCGGTATCGGTATGCGCGAGGCAGTCCGCTTCGGCGTGGCACGCGGCCTGTTTTCCAATGAGGCCGGTATGGGTTCGACCCCGCACGCTCACGCGACCGCCAACGTCAAACACCCTGTGCAACAAGGTATGGCCGCGTTTATCGGTATTTTTATCGATACGCTGATGGTCTGCACGGCAACCGCGCTGATTATCCTGCTGACCGATGCCAACCTGTCCGGCGAAACCGGCGCAGCAGTTACCCAACTGGCGTTTAACAAAGCCTTCCCGGGTTTTGGTTCACAATTGCTCGCCGTCTGCCTGACCTTCTTCGCCTTCACCACCATCATCGGCTGGTACTACTTCGGCGAATCCAATATCCGCTTCCTGTTCCGCGGCAAACACTTGGGCATCTACCGCGCACTGGTTTTGGTGGCCATCGTATTGGGTACATTGGGCAAAGTGGATTTGGTTTGGAGTATGTCCGATATGTTCAACGGCTTTATGGTTTTGCCGAACTTAATCGCCCTCTTCCTGCTGCGTAAGGAAATCCGTGCGGTTTATGACGATTATCTGGCGCAAACCAAAGCCGGCAAAGAGTTGACCTACAACTACGAATTCCACGAATTCCACGACAAAAACCCAGATTAACGACAAACAAAAACCTCTCAGTCAAACTGAGAGGTTTTTTATTTCAGGCCGTCTGAAACTACAACACATAAAAATAAATACTGATAAATTGCGTCAAACTGCCTGCTAAGACAAACAAGTGCCAGATACCGTGGCCGTGGCGGATTTTCGTATCGTTGATAAACCAATAAATCCCCGCGCTATACAATACGCCGCCCAACACCAGCCAAAATAATCCACCAGCCGAAAGCGACTGTATCAGCGGCCATACCGCCACCACAATCAGCCAGCCCATCAACACATAAATCACCATCGACAGCAGCCGCTTCTCGCTTTTGCGCCCAATTGTCAGTTCCTGAACAATGCCTAGCAAAGCCAATCCCCAAGACACGCCGAAAAGCGACCAGCCCCAGCCGCCGTGAAGGGTAATCAGCGTAAACGGCGTATAACTGCCTGCAATCAAAAGATAAATCATACAATGATCAACCTTTTGCAAAATCGCCTTGGCCTTAGGCTGCGGAATACTGTGATATAAGGTTGAACCCAAATACAGAAGCAGCAGGCAGATTCCGTAAGTCAGTGCACCGGCAATCCGATAGCCGTCCGCCGATTCCACCGCTTTCACCAGCATCAGCACCAACGCCGCCACTGCCAATAAGAAACCGGCCAAATGGCTGTACGCATTAAATCTCTCGCCGTGATACATAAACCATTCTCATTTCTAAAAGACCAAAGTGTACGCGAAGACAGAGGCTTCGTCAGAGAAATCGGTTTAAAAATAAGTTAAAGCGCAAAGGCCGTCTGAAAAACACGGCCTTGCAATATAACAAAAACATCTTTGCAACAAACAAACCATTCTTTCCCTTTTTCAGACGGCCTCACTAAAGTATCGACTATCGCCAAGGTTGCAAAGAGAGAAAAAATGTCCATCCAAAACCACCACCTCGACTGGCTCGAAGCCGAGTCTATCTACATCATCCGCGAAGTCATTGCCAACGCCCAAAATCCGGCCTTGCTGTTTTCCGGCGGCAAAGACTCAGTCGTATTGCTGGCGCTTGCCGTCAAAGCCTTCCAAATCGAAGGCCGTCCGCTGAAGCTGCCGTTCAAACTCCTGCACGTCGATACCGGCCACAATTACCCCGAAGTCATCCAATTCCGCGACGACACAGTCGCGCGTACCGGCGTACAACTTGTGATCGGTAGCGTAGAAGAATCCATCCGCAAAGGCAGTGTCGTCTTGCGCCGCGAAACCGATTCTCGCAACGCCGCCCAAGCCGTTACGCTGGTTGAAACCATTGAAGAACAAGGCTTTGATGCGCTAATGGGCGGCGCTCGCCGCGATGAAGAAAAAGCGCGCGCCAAAGAACGCATCTTCTCTTTCCGCGACGAGTTCGGCCAATGGGATCCTAAAAACCAACGTCCTGAATTATGGTCGCTCTACAACACACGCCTGTTCCAAGGCGAAAACATGCGCGTATTCCCGATTTCCAACTGGACGGAATTGGACATCTGGCAATACATCGCACGCGAAAAACTCGCCCTGCCGCCGATTTATTACACCCACAAGCGCGAAGTTGTCGAACGCAACGGCCTGCTCGTTCCCGTTACCCCGTTGACCCCAAAACGCGAAGGCGAAATTGCCCAAATCCGTGATGTCCGTTTCCGCACCGTCGGCGATATTTCCTGCACCTGCCCTGTTGCCAGTACCTCCGCCACGCCCGAAGACATCATTGCTGAAACCGCCGCCGCAACCATTTCCGAACGCAGCGCCACGCGCATGGACGACCGCGTATCGGAAGCGGCAATGGAAGAACGCAAAAAACAAGGCTATTTCTAAACCGGTTTTTCAGACGGCCCATATATATTTCAAACCCGAACAACACGGCAAAACCATCTGCCCCTGCCGTGTTGTTTGCTTTATTATTCTTGCAAATATCATTTAACAACAAAAGCTTAATTAAAAATCCTTACCAAGCGACAAACAATAAAACATAAACAAACATGGTATAATAAACGCTTACAGGCAGAGATTTAGACAAAAGTCTCAGGCCGTCTGAAGGAGGAAAAACATGAATCGACGCGTTTATATCGTACATGGCTTTGAAGGCAATCCGCACGGCAACTGGTTTGACTGGCTTTGCGCCCAAATCAAAAGCACCGGCGCACAAGCAATCTCCCTCGCCATGCCCAATCCCGACAAACCAAGCACGACCGCGTGGCAGTTTACCCTTGACCAGCACATCGGCAAGCCCGATGCCCATACCTTCCTAGTCGGCCACAGTCTCGGCTGCATTACCCTCCTTCACTTTCTCAGCCGCCAACAGCCCCAAAAAATCGGCGGTCTGTTGCTTGCCGCCGGTTTTGCCGATACGCTGCCACCCCTGCCTGCGCTTGATGCCTACATTAAAGCAGCGTCGCCCGATTTCGACATCCTGCGCAAAATCGACATGCCCAAACACTGTCTGGTTTCCGACAACGACACCCATGTTCCGCCCGAACTGACTTTGGACATGGCGGCCAAACTCAAAAGTCCTGTTACCCATATTCCCGAAGGCGGCCATTTGATGGCTTCGGACGGCTTTACCCAACTGCCGCAGGCTTGGGAAGCACTGAAACCCATGTTGACCGAATAAACACGCAATATAATTTGGTTTTCAGACGGCCTTGTCTGTCTCCCCTCCCCACGACAGGCCGTCTGAACGACAATAAAAAAACAACCTGCCCTTTCAAGCAGGTTGTTTCTTTTTATGCCTTATTGACAGCAAATTTAATATTGCACCGTCCATTCAATCTCACCGCCGGCCCTCATCGGTACAAGCTCGCCATCGCCGTAAGGTACGCTGATAGGTACGGTTTGTGTTTGTTTGACCAATGTGATGGTATCGGTATTTTCAGGCAGACCGTAGAAGTGCGAACCGTTTCTAGAAGCAAAGGCTTCCAGTTTGTCCAACGCGCCTGCTTTCTCAAACACTTCAGCATAAAGCTCAATGGCAGTCATCGCGCTGAACATACCGGCACAACCGCAAGCATTTTCTTTGGCAGTTTTGGCATGTGGTGCAGAATCCGTGCCGAGGAAGAATTTGTGCGCCTTATCACCGGTAACGGCGGCAACCAAAGCCTGACGGTGGGTTTCGCGTTTGAGAACCGGCAGGCAGAAATGATGAGGGCGTACGCCGCCGACCAAAAGGTCGTTGCGGTTGAGCAGCAAGTGTTGCGGCGTAACGGACGCGGCCACATTATCGCCGGCTTCTAATACCAGTCGGGCTGCTTCGGCAGTAGTGATGTGTTCAAACACGACTTTAAGATTCGGCACTTGCGCCAAAACCGGCTTCATCACGTGCTCGATAAAGGCGGCCTCGCGGTCGAAAATATCGATTTCTGAATCAGTTACTTCGCCGTGAACCAAAAACAAAATACCCTGTTTTGCCATTTCTTCCAACACGGGAATCAGCTTAAACAAGTCGGTCACGCCGGAATCGGAATTGGTGGTCGCGCCCGCAGGATAAAGTTTGAAAGCCACAATACCGGCAGCCTTAGCCTCACGCACGAGTTCGGGAGTGGCATTGTCGGTCAAATAAAGCGTCATCAACGGCTGAAAGGTGCTGCCTTCCGGCAGGGCGGTCATAATGCGCGCTTTGTATGCTTGGGCATCGGCAACGCTGACGACAGGCGGCTTCAGGTTGGGCATGATAACCGCGCGGCCCATTTGTCGGGCGGTGTACGGGGCAACGGCTTTGAGCGCATCGCCGTCGCGCAGGTGTAAGTGCATATCGTCGGGGCGGATGATAGTCAGGGTTTGCATAGCTTACTTTCGAGTGGTTTGGTTTGATAATGTTTCAGACGGCCTTTATTCGGCGGTAACGGTTTCTATTAATTTGATGTTTCAATCGTCAGCTGGCCTAAGGCAAAACGGCAGCCTTATTGTCGTAAGAATGATGGGTCAAATAAAAAACAGCCTGTACCTGAAAATGCTCGGACGACGTTGTTTTGACAGTCAACAAGGTTTCTTTCGGACTGCCGGACGCGCGCCATGCGTAAGAAATCTGACGCATAGGCAACGGAGCTTCCGACAAATTATCGGCACGCAATTCAGCGTTCAAACCTTGCGGCGGATTTTCTGCCAAAGCCAAAAATTGTTTAAAAATCAGATGGTCGTCGGCTTTAGCCGTGCGCACGCTGCAACTGTCTTCAGTCAGGCTCAAATAATAATCTGCGCCGTTTACCGTTTTCTTCCAAATGCTTAATGCCTCCAAATCCATCATTCCGGCAGGCAAATCGGCAATATCTTTTTTCGACAATAAAACCAGTTTGTTGGCATTGGCAAACTCGCCGACAAGGGCGGCATCGCCGTCTGCGGCCACGCAGCTTTGGCGGAACAAGTCGGTTACATTTTGGGCATAATCGGCAGCGTTCTGCGGTGAAACGCCTTCATTGCCGCATGCACTCAGGCAAACAGCCAATACGACGGCAGACAACGCGACGGCTTTAGACATTTCAGACGGCCTTTATTTGTGTTTCAACACCAGCTTGAACACGCCGTCGGCTTCGCTCGATTCCAACAAGACATGTCCGGTCTGACGGCAAAACGCTTCAAAATCGCCGGGCGCGCCGCCATCGGTAGCCAATACGGTCAGCACTTCGCCCTCCTGCATTTGCGCCAAAGCTTTTTTAGCACGCAAAATCGGCAGCGGGCATTTCAAACCGATGACATCCAGAGTTTGTGTATTCATGATGAAAACTCGTCATATTAATCAGAATTAACGTCAATTATACCGCACTTACTTGCACCCCACCCTGCAAGCCCATAAAATAAAGCCGTTTTTCACTTTGGAGCTGTCTATGCGCCGTTTTGCCCTTCTCGCTCTCAGCCTTGCCGCGACTCAAGCATTTGCTTTGGGTTTCAGCCAAAAGGATACGCTGACCAACACGCGTTATCAGGAAAGCCCTGAAGAAGTTGCCGCACGCGAATTTAAAGAACATAAAGCCGAGTTGCCGCCCTTGCCCGATACCCAATCGGGCGATTGGTTCGACCTCTATGTCAACGAAACCTACGGCAAGCAGCCCAAAATCCTGCTCAGCAGCCTGCAAATCATGCCTGCGCCGGACAACAGCATCCGCTATGTCTTGAACGTACGCTCCGACAAAGGCTACGACAACCTCTCCGTCGAAGGCCTCTATTGCGCCCGTACGTCCTTTACTTACAGTAACGACAAGCGTTCTTCTTACAAAGTATTCGCATACGGCGACACAGTAAACCACCGCTGGATCGAGCCGCGTAAAGGCGATTGGAAGCTGATCGGCAATGCGTTCAGCCGCAATGATGCCCTGCACACCGCCCTGTATCAGGCATTCTGTATCGACGGTATGCCGACAACGGTCGAAGGCTTGGTACAACGTTTGAAAGAACGCGGCGGCCGTCACGGCACAACACTGACCAAGCACGACAAATAAACCGCTTTAATCAACAAAAAGGCCGTCTGAAATTTTTCAGACGGCCTTGTCTTTCAAGACGGTTTAGAATTTGTGATACAGGCCCACAGAAGCGGCTTTTTGTTCAACGCCGCCTTTGTTGGCCGCAGTCAGACGGGTTTTGTTGCCGACTTTCAGATACGCCAGTTGAGCATTGATGCCGGTGCGTTTGCTGAAGGTGTATTGGCCGCCGATAACGACTTGGTCGAATTTATCCACCAATTTCTCGCCACTGTTCACGCCCTTGGCAGGCCAGCCGTGTGCGTAAGTAATGCGTGGGGTCACGTTGCCGAATTTGTAGCCGACAGTTACCGCTGCATCAACTACTTTCACGGCTTCCTCTTTGCCTGTGTCGGTAGTGATGTCACTACCCTTGTACTGATTAAAATCATCGGTGAAATAGCCTAAATATTTGTTGGCTGTCTCATGGCCTTTGGCATATTGTACGCCGCCGCCGACAAAGAGATTGTCTTTATCGTAATAAGTTTCGACTTTGGCGATTTGCGCCGCTTTGGCTTTGCTTGATTTGTCGGTGTACGCGCCGTTGTAGTGGCCGTAAGCCGCATTGGCGGTAAAGCCGTTTTTAGAGAAACTCACGCCGCCGGTGTATTGGTCTTTGGCCGCTTGGGTATGCGTGTATTTATCTGAAGGATTGCGGTTGTCGCGCGGTGCGTAAGACACGTTGAATTTGAATCCGCCGAAATCCGGGCTGTCGTAGCGTACAGCGGCGTTGCGGTTGCCGGTACGGGTAAAGATGCCCAAGCCTGCGGCATTGGTTTTGTACATCCATGGATCGATGGTGTCCATTTCATTCAGCATATTGCTGAGTTTACCGGCGCGAATCTTACCGAAGTTACCTTGCAGGCCGATGAAGGAGTCCCGAGTGGCAAAACCTTGGGAACCGCCGGTAATGGCCGTTTTTTGTTCTACCTGCCAAATGGCTTTCAAATCGCCGCCCAAGTTCTCGCTGCCTTTGAAACCGATGCGGGAGGTATTGTCATTGATGCTGGTTGCGGTAGAGCTGGTTTCAGAACCTGCATCACCTTTGATTTTTACTTGACCGACGGTCACGCTACTTTTGATTTGACCATACAGAATCACTTCTGCAGATGCAGCCAGCGGCAAACCGGCAATAACCAAAGCGATAATCGATTTTTTCATTATTCTCTCCAAAACAAAGTTAAAATCTCGTGAAAACACGTTTAGCAATATTAATGTTTTCCAACGCTACAAACAACTACTTTCATCTTGATAAGCACTTTTATTTATTAGAGTTTAGACTTTTTACAACATTTTCAAATAAAACAGGCCGTCTGAAAGAAATTTCAGACGGCCTCTCCCATTCAAAGTCACTGCAAGGACAATCATCCCTCTTATTGCAATCATTTAATCAAAAATGATTGCTTGATAAATGTTTGCCATATATCAACCCAACATTCCCAAATTGCCACTATCATTAACTTTCTTCTTATGAAGAAGTTTTTTTATATCAATAATTTATTTGGTATAAATTTTTTCTTTTACCTAATATAAATAAACAGGAGCCCTTATGTTGAACAAACATCTCTTTTTATCTTTGCTAATGGCTGTCTCTACTGCAACGGTATCCGCCGAAACCCATCATGCACATTGGTCTTACACAGGTGAAAACGATGCTGCACACTGGGGCGATTTAAGTGAAGACTTTGCTGTCTGCAAAACAGGCAAACAGCAATCTCCTGTGGACTTCTCCGCAACAAAAGCAGTAAAAGGCAAACAACTGGCATACCGTTACAACGTCGCCGACTACAAAGTAGAAAATAACGGCCATACCCTTCAAGCCACGCCGCAAGGCAAGGCACAAACCATCGTGATTAACGGTAAAACCTATACCTTAAAACAATTCCACTTCCATACGCCGAGCGAACATACTTTCAAAGGCAAACATTTCCCGATGGAAGCGCATTTCGTCCATCAAGCCGAAGACGGTACTTTGGCGGTCATCGGCTCTGTATTTAAACCGGGCAAAAACAACCCTGCCTTGTCCGCACTCATTGCCAAAAAACTGAAAGCAGGCGAATCCGTAGATTTGAAAAACTTGAATATCCAAGCCCTGCTGCCTAAAGATAGCAAGTCATTTCAGCTGAAAGGCTCGCTGACAACGCCGCCTTGCAGCGAAAACGTGACTTGGGTTGTCTTAAAAACTCCGGTTCAGGCAGATGCGGCGCAGTTTAAAGCCATGCGCGACATTATCGGTGGCGAAAACAACCGTCCCGTACAACCTTTGAACGACCGCGAAGTCAATGAAGACAAATAACTTCTAAGGCCGTCTGAAAAGAAAAAAGCACCCGGATAACGGGTGCTTTTTCAATCACATCAATCAGGCTTTTTTGTTACCCAACGCGGCTTTCACAAACGCGCTGAATAAAGGATGGCCTTTGCGCGGATTGGAAGTAAATTCCGGATGGAACTGACACGCGAAGAACCAAGGATGATTTGGCAATTCGATGGTTTCAACCAAACGCTCACGGCCTGCGGATACGCCGCCGATGACCAAACCAGCTTTTTCCAACTGAGGCACATAGTTGTTGTTGACCTCGTAGCGGTGGCGATGACGTTCGCGGATATGTTCGCTACCGTAGATTTTTGCGGCAAGGCTGCCCGGTTTGAGGTCAACTTCTTGCGCACCCAAACGCATGGTACCGCCCAAATCGGCAGATTCGTCACGGGTTTCTACGCTACCGTCTGCAGTTTGCCATTCGTCAATCAGGGCAACGACAGGCGCAGCGCATTTCAAGTCAAACTCGGTAGAGTTCGCACCTTTCAAGCCTGCAACATCGCGGGCGTATTCGATCAGGGCAATTTGCATGCCCAAGCAGATGCCCAAGTATGGTACGTTGTTTTCACGCGCATAGCGTACGGCGGCAATTTTGCCTTCCACGCCGCGTGAACCGAAGCCGCCCGGCACCAAAATCGCGTCCATGTCTTTGAGCATGGAAACGTCGCCATTGCCCTTCTCAATGCTTTCGCTGTCGACAAAGGTAATTTGTACGTCGGTTTCAGTGTGAATACCGGCGTGTTTCAGTGCTTCGATCAATGATTTGTAGGACTCGGTCAAATCAACGTATTTGCCGACCATCGCGATTTTGACGGTATGTTTCGGATTTTGAATCGCGTGAACGATTTTCTTCCATTCGGTCAAATCGGCTTGTTTGACATTCAGTTGAAGCTGCTCGGTAATGATGCTATCGATGCCTTGGTTGTGCAGCATTTCAGGGCATTCGTAAATGCTGTCCACATCGTAGCTGCCCACGATGGCGCGTTCTTCAACGTTACAGAACAAAGCAATCTTACGGCGCTCGTCCGCAGGCATTTCTCTGTCCATACGGCAGATCAGGATGTCCGGTTGTAAACCGATGCTCAACATTTCTTTAACGGTATGCTGGGTCGGTTTGGTTTTGATTTCGCCGGCGGCGGCAATGTAGGGAACATAGCTCAGGTGGGCAAACAATGTATTATTACGGCCGAGCTGGCTGCGCATTTGACGGATGGCTTCCAAGAAAGGCAACGATTCGATATCGCCGACTGTACCGCCGATTTCAACAATCGCCACATCATAACCAGCCGCGCCTTCATGGATACGGCGTTTAATTTCATCAGTAATGTGCGGAATCACTTGTACGGTACCGCCCAAATAGTCGCCGCGACGCTCTTTGGCAATCACGTTTTCATAGACTTGGCCGGTACTGAAGCTGTTGCGGCGGGTCATGGTGGCGTTGATGAAACGCTCATAGTGACCAAGGTCGAGGTCAGTTTCCGCGCCGTCATCGGTCACAAATACTTCGCCGTGTTGAAACGGGCTCATGGTACCCGGGTCAACGTTGATATACGGGTCAAGCTTAAGCATGGTCACGTTCAAGCCACGCGACTCGAGAATAGTAGCAATAGAAGCGGCGGCGATACCTTTACCCAAAGAAGATACAACGCCGCCGGTTACGAAAATGAATTTAGTCATGATGTGATACCCATGTTGGAATGTGTGATTTTAACTTGAAGCAGCATATTCTGGCAAACGGCAAAAGCTTCAGGCCGTCTGAAAACAGCGTTTTCAGACGGCCTTATCATACTGATTCTATATATCAGCGCAGCTCGCGGCGCAGGATTTTGCCAACGTTGGATTTTGGCAACTCGTCGCGGAATTCGATGTCTTTCGGCACTTTATACGCCGTCAGTTCTTTGCGGCAGAAATCGATCAGTTCTTCCTTGGTCAAAGACGGGTCTTTGCGTACGACGAAGACCTTAATCGCTTCACCGGTTTTCTCGCTTGCCACGCCGATACAGGCGACTTCCAAGACTTTGTCGTTGCTGGCCACCACTTCTTCGATTTCGTTCGGATATACATTGAAACCGGATACCACAATCAAATCTTTTTTGCGGTCCACCAGCTTCAGCCAGCCTTTTTCATCCATCACGGCAATGTCGCCGGTCTCTAAAAAGCCGCGTGCATCGATTGCTTTGGCGGTTTCTTCAGGACGGTTCCAATAGCCTTTCATCACTTGCGGACCGCGTACCCACAATTCGCCCGGCTGTCCGATAGGCACTTCTTTGCCGTCCGCATCGCGTAATTCGACTTCGGTCGAAGGAACCGGCAAACCGATACCGCCGCTGTAAGCCTCGATATTCAAAGGATTGCAACACACACCCGGGCTGGCTTCGGTCAAACCGTAAGCTTCCACAATCGGCGTACCGGTGATTTTTTTCCATTTTTCCGCAACGGCTTTTTGCGTTGCCATACCGCCACCCAAAGTCAGCTTCAAACGGGAAAAATCGACTTCGGCGAAATCCGGACGGTTGACCATCGCATTAAACAAGGTATTCACACCGATGAACACGCTAATCGGCTCTTTTTTCAATTCGCCGATAAACCCCTTCATATCGCGAGGGTTGGTAATCAGGATGATTTTAGAACCGGTATTCGCAAAGATCATCAGGTTTACCGTCAAGGCAAAGATATGATAAAGCGGCAACGCGGCAATAACCGTTTCTTTGCCTTCGTGCAGGCTGTTTTTAATCCATTCTTTTGCCTGCAACATATTGGCGCAGATATTGCCATGACTGAGGACGGCACCTTTTGCCAAACCGGTCGTGCCGCCTGTATATTGCAGCAAGGCAGTATCGTCACGTGTCAACTCGACTGGTTTGAACGTATTTGCTGCACCTTGCTTCAAGGCCGTCTGAAAAGTGATGGTATTTGGAATGCGGTATTCCGGCACCATTTTTTTCACTTTGCGGATGACAAAGTTCAGCAACGCGCCCTTAATCATGCCGAACATCTCGCCGACCGACGCGACAATCACATGTTTGATTTGCGTACGCGGCAACACCAGCTCCAGCGTATTGGCAAAGTTCTCCAACACGACAATCGTGGTCGCACCGCTGTCTTTCAACTGATGCTCCAACTCGCGCGGCGTATAAAGCGGATTGGTATTCACTGCCACCAAACCTGCCTGCAAAATACCGAAAAGCGCAATCGGATATTGCAAAACGTTCGGCATCATAATTGCCACACGCTCACCGCGCGGTAGTTTCAATACGTTTTGCAGGTAAGACGCAAAATCGGTCGCCAACTTGCCCACTTCGGCATAAGTCAGTGTTTTGCCCATATTTTGAAAAGCAGGTTTATCTGCGAATTTCTCGACACTTTGACGGAATACATCGCTGATGGAGCTGTATTGAGAGATATCGATTTCAGGGTTTACGCCTTGTTCGTAGCTTTTGAGCCAGAGTTTTTCCATATTGATCAGTCTTTTATTTAGTCGTTTTTTGAAATCGAGGCCGTCTGAAAGGCTTTATTCAATCTGCCGCTTCGTTTTCAGACGGCCCTTTTATTAAGCTGTAATAATGACAGGCTTGTCGGTGGACATGATGATACCGCCGCCCAAGCACACATCGCCGTCATACAGTACCGCAGATTGGCCTGGGGTTACTGCCCACTGCGGCTCGTCAAAAACAAGCTCGATGGTTTCATCATCTAAATAACGCAACGTACAAGGCGCGTCGGCCATACGGTAGCGCGTTTTGCAGGTATAGCGGCCTTCTTTCGGGCGTTCTGGCAATGTGAAGCTCAAATCGTTCATAACCAGGCTTTGCGTATAAAGCAAAGGATGGTCATGGCCTTGGACGACAATCAGTTCGTTTTTGGTCAAATCCTTGGCCGCAACAAACCACGGCTCGCCTGCGCCGCCGATGCCCAAGCCTTTGCGTTGGCCCAGCGTGTAAAACATCAAGCCGACGTGTTCGCCGACTACTTTGCCTTCAGGGGTCACCATTTTGCCATTATTGGTCGGCAGGTATTTTTGCAAAAACTCGCGGAACGGGCGTTCGCCGATAAAGCAGATGCCGGTACTGTCTTTTTTGGTTGCAGTCGGTAATTTGAATTCTTCGGCAAGACGGCGGACTTCAGGCTTCTCCAACTCACCCAATGGGAAAATCGAGCGCTCGAGTTGGAAAGGCTTGAGACGATATAGGAAATAGCTTTGGTCTTTATTTTGATCCAAGCCTTTGAGCAGGTAATGCACGCCGTTTCGAACTTCTTTGCGGGCATAGTGTCCGGTGGCAATGGTATCGGCGCCCTGCTCTATGGCATAGTCCAAAAAGCATTTGAATTTAATTTCGGCATTGCACAAGATATCCGGGTTTGGCGTGCGGCCTGCGCTGTATTCTTTGAGAAAATAGGCAAATACGTTGTCTTTATATTGCGCGGCAAAATTGACGATGTCGATGTCGATGCCGATGATATCGGCAACGGCAATGGCATCAAAGGAATCTTGTTTGATGCTGCAATATTCGTCGTTGTCGTCATCTTCCCAGTTCTGCATGAACACGCCGCTGATTTGATGGCCTTGCTGTTTGAGCAGGGCCGCGGTAACGGATGAATCGACGCCGCCGGAGAGGCCGACGATGATGTTTGCTGGTGTGTTGTGAGTATTCATGAGCGGAATGTGGGTTTTAAATACATTTTTTAAAGCGTGATTTTAGCACATTTTGATTTGACGACAGAAAAGGCCGTCTGCAAGCCCAACGACTTTCAGACGGCCTTTATATGCAAATTCAAGCAATTAGTGCTGATGTGCGCCACCGTGTGCGCCGTGATCATGCTGCATTTCGGCTTTAGGTGCGGTTTTCACTTCCAGCTCGACAGTTTGAGGTTTCGCGTTTTTGAATTTCAGGGTTACAGGCACTTTTTCGCCTTCTTTCAATTGTTTTTTCAGACCCATGAACATAACGTGGTAGCTGCCCGGTTTCAGCTCGGTTACGCCTTTTGCAGCCAAAGGCACGCCGCCTTTAACTTCGCGCATACGCATAACACCATTGTCGTTAATATGGGTGTGTACTTCAACACGTTCGGCAACAGGGCTGCTGCCGCCTACCAAGAAGTCTTGTTTGGCTTCATCGTTTTGGATTTTCATGAATGCGCCACCCATTTTCATACCTTCGACAGTGGCACGTGCCCAACCGTCTTCAATATGGATACCGGCTGCAGATACGGAAGTTGCCAAGCCTGCCAGAATCAGGGTTGCCATTAATTTTTTCATGTTTTGCTCCTTGTGTTTGCCAAATGGCTGGGATATACAGCCTTCATCTTACAACCAAAGGCCGCCTGAAAACTTTGATATAGATTAATTAATACTATCTAATCCTAACGAATTACTATATTACCACATTTTTAAGCAGTTAATGCAATAATCCAAACAATAAATAACATGAACAAAGCCATCAATTGCGCGGCCGAGCCGGCATCTTTGGCACGCTTGGCCAGCTCGTGTTTTTCAGTAGAAGTATGGTCAACGGCTGCCTCGATGGCGGTATTAAACAATTCGGTAATCAGTGAAATAAACGATGCGACAACAAGCACCATTTTGGTGACCGATCCGAAATCAAGAAACAACGCTAAGAAAATTAAAATCAGGTTCAACCAAAAAACTTGGCGAAATGCGCTTTCATAACGATACGCGGCAGCCAGTCCGTCTTTGGAATAACCAAACGCATTGATAATGCGCTTAATGCCGTTTTTACCTTTTTTTTCAGATGCGTAGGAAGATGGTTCCATCATATTCTCAACATAAAAAGGCCGTCTGAAAAGAAACGGTCGGGTCAATTTTCAGACGGCCTTTGGGTTTATTGTTTTGCCCAAGATGCTACGGCATCTGCAAACATAGCGGCAACGTTGAAATCTTTTTGCTTCATGATTTCTTGGAAGCCGGTCGGGCTGGTTACATTGACTTCGGTCAGGTTGTTGCCGATGACATCCAAACCGGCAAGCAAGATGCCTCGGCGCTTCAATTCAGGCGCCAGGGTTTCTGCAATTTCACGGTCGTGCTCGCTCAATTCCTGCGCCACGCCGCGGCCGCCGGCAGCCAAGTTGCCGCGCGTTTCACCGTTTTGCGGAATACGCGCCAAAGCATACGGAACAACTTCCCCGCCGATAATCAAAATGCGCTTGTCGCCATGTACGATTTCAGGAATATAGCGTTGTGCCATGATGGTGCGTGAATCAAGCTGCATCAGGGTTTCAAGGATACTGCCGATATTGGGATCGGATTCGGTCAGGCGGAAAATACCCATACCGCCCATGCCGTCCAACGGTTTGATGATGATGTCGCCGTGTTCTTTCAAAAAGGCACGAACATCGGCAGAACGCGTGGTTACCAAAGTGGGGGCGGTGAACTGGCTGAAGTTCAAAATAGCCAATTTCTCATTGAAATCGCGCATTGCTTGTCCGCTGTTAAATACTTTTGCGCCCTGCTGCTGTGCCAATGTCAAAAATTGGGTTGCGTACAAATATTGCATATCAAACGGCGGATCAGTGCGCATAATGACCGCATCGAAATCTTTTAAGGCCGTCTGAACTTTTGCCTCTGCTTTAAACCATTCGTGATCGTCATCGTTCTTCGCACCGACAAACTCAAATGCCGCTGCCTGAGCCACCACCCAGCCTTCACGGACGGACAATTCTCCGCTCAAGGTATGAAAAAGCTGCCAACCGCGCTTTGCCATTTCACGCATCATGGCGTAAGTAGTGTCTTTATAGGTTTTAAAACTTGCCATCGGATCGGCGATAAACAGGACTTTCATCAAAATTTCCTTATAAACAGACGCTATAATCATACCTTGTATTCTGCTTGTCTGAAAGGGCGCAAAATACGGGAAAGGCCGTCTGAATTTCATTTTCAGACGGCCTTAAGACTTTTAGGCGGCGGCCAGATGTAAGAGTTCGGCAGCATGGCTGCGTGTGGTATCGGTAATGATTTCGCCGCCCAACATACGCGCGATTTCCTCAATGCGCTGATGATGATCCAATACGCTGATTTCGCTGACGGTTTGTTCGCCTTCGCTATGTTTGCGTACCTGCCAATGGTTTTCACCGCAAGAGGCGACTTGGGGAAGATGGGTTACCGCCAAGACTTGATGTTTTTTACCCAAGGCACGTAAAGCTTTACCGACCATTTCGGCGACGCCGCCACCGATACCGGTATCCACTTCGTCAAAAATCAATGTCGGCACTTGCGTGTATTGGCTGGCAACCACTTGCAAAGCCAAGCTGATACGCGCCAATTCGCCGCCGGAAGCTACTTTGTTCAAAGGACGGGACGGATTGCCTTTATTTGCCGCCACTTGGAATTGCACCTGCTCCAGACCATGCGCGGTCGGCGAAGACGGCAACAAGACGATGTCAAAACGTGCGCCCTTCATGGCCAAATGCTGCATATGCTCAGTGGTCTCTTCGCCCAAACGGCCGGCAGCCTGATGGCGCATGGCGGAGAGAACGTGAGCGGCTTCGTGGTATTCGGCAAGATTGCGCGCAACCGTATTTTCCAAGGCTTCCAAATCAGCGGCCGCTTGCAGGTTTTGCAGGCGCTCGTCAATTTCCGCCAACTTTTGCGGCAGCTCTTCCGGCTCAATGCGGTATTTGCGCGCCATGCTCATCAATTCGCCCATACGGCTTTCTTGTGCGGCCAATTCATTCGGATCGATATCGCTGCGGCCGGCCACATCGCGCATATTAGCACTGATTTCCCCCAATTCTGCTTCAATACTTGCCAACATATTCAGACTTTCGGCAAAGCGCGGCTCAATGTTTTGCAGATTGCCCAGCAGTTTTTGGCATTGGTAGATTTGACGTTGGATGCCGTTGTCGCCGTCTATGCTTTCGCCCACCTGCTCGGCGGTTTGCAGCAACTCGGCCGAATGCGCCAGGCTGTCGTGGCTTTGGCTTAAGGTTTCCCATTCGTTGGGTTTGAGCTCCAATTGGTTTAATTCATTAAACTGCCATTCCAAACGCTCGCGTTCGATGGCCATGGTTTCTGCCTGCTCTTGCGCTTCTTGCAGGGCTTTTTTCGCATTGACCCAATTTTGATAAAGCTGCTTGACCGTTTCCGCCTGCTCTTTGCTGCCGGCAAATGCGTCCAACAACTCGCGTTGCGCAGATTCTTGATTCAACGAATGATGGGCATTTTGGCCGTGAATATCGATTAACTGCTCGCCAATGGCTTTCAGCTGCGCCAGTGTTGCCGCTTGGTTATTGATATAACTGCGGCTTTTGCCCTTGGCATCGATAATACGGCGGATGCTGAGCTCTTCTGCATCTTCTTCCAAAAGGCCTTGCTCCTGCAGCTGCGCTTTCAGTTCGGGCAAACCGCTGATGTCAAACAAAGCCGACAACTGCGCCTCTTTGGCGCCGTTGCGCACTTGGCTGTAGTCGGCTTTATCGCCCAACAACAGGCCAATCGCATCCAGAGTAATCGATTTGCCTGCGCCGGTTTCGCCCGTTAAAACGGTAAAGCCGTTTTGAAAATCAAGATTCAGGTTTTCAACAATGACAAAATCACGCAAAGAAAGTGCCAACAGCATTGCAGTATTCCTTAGTAAATCACCCGCACTCATGCGGAATAGCTTTAGATAAGTTGATTATAACTAAGGTTTTTTATAGTTTAAATCAGATTTTTCTTATGATTTATCTAAGATATTTATTTTAAACAAATTATTTTTTAAGCGGGCAATAAAAAGGCCGTCTGAATATTGCTACATGTTCAGACGGCCTAAATTTATTTTACTCTGCCAGTTCTACTTGTTCATGCCCCATCAATTCCTGCCCTACTCCTGCAAGCAGGTTCAGATAACGCTCATACTGCTTGAGCATATCGGCAATCAATTCTTTTTGCGTCATATATTGCACATCGTATCCATCGCGCCCATCCGAAAAATACGTCAACGGTATGAACGTTGCTGCATATTTGAAATGAGGCAGGCTGTCTTCACGAATCAACTGGTCGGTAATTTCCCGCTTTACGGATTTAATCCCATAGACAAAATCCCTTACCGTCCCTTTATGCACCACCAGCTCCACCGACGGCTCATCCTGTTGCAACAGGCAACGGATTTCTACGTCCATATTGTATTTTTCGGTCAATTCGTTTTTCAATTCCTGCATTGCCGGAAGCGCCGTATTTTTCATAAATTTGATGATATCGACTTCCTGCGTCTGATTCATCATTTGGCCAAGGCGTTCCCTCCAATGATCGCCCGACCAGAAAATACTGCTCGGATTGACGGCGGTTGCAAAATAGTTGGCATCGTTGTTCAGGGCTTTCCACAAAGAAACCATCATAAAAATCATCAACACCGCAAACGGCAGAGACGCAATCAGGGTCATGGTTTGCAAGATAGGCAAACCGCCGGCGCCCAGCAACACAATAGCCACAGCCGAAATCAACACGCCCCACATAACCGATTGCCACTTGGGCGAAGCCAGCCCTTTATCGCGCGAAGCAATATTGTTCAGCACATAAATGCCCGAGTCGGCAGAAGTGATAAAAAACAGCGAAATCACCAGCAATGCTACCAAGCTGCTGACAACCGGCCACGGCAAATAATTCAAAAAGGCAAACAACAATTTTTCAGGCTCGTTGGTCAAGGCAGACAAGGCGCCGTTTGCCACATGCGTGTCCAGCCACAAGGCTGAATTGCCAAATACGGTAAACCACAAAATACTCATCAGGCTAGGCACTGCCAATACACCAAAAATAAATTCGCGGATGGTTCTGCCTCGCGAAATTCGGGCAATGAACAAACCGACAAAAGGCGACCACGAACACCACCAAGCCCAATACAACACCGTCCAGCCGGTAAACCATTTTGTATGCTCAGGCTCGTAGGTATATGACTTAAAGCTGAACGAAACGAAGTTACTCAAATAAGTGCCCAAATTGTCGCTGAATGCGAAAATCAAATACGTCGTCGGCATACTCAACAAGACAAACAACAGCAATGACAGTGCCAATACCAAGTTGGTTTCACTCAAAATTTTGACGCCTTTGCCCACGCCCGAAGTTGCGGAAAATATGGCAATCGCCATCACAACAACGATAATGCCGACCTGCAAGACATAGCTGTTGTCCTGCACCCAGCCCATCTTCAGCAAACCGGAACCCATTTGTGCCGCGCCAAATCCCAAGGTTGTGATAATACCGAACAAAGTCGCAATCAAAGCCATCACATCGATGGCATCGCCCATTTTGCCGTTGATTTTGTCTTTTAAAATCGGATAAAAGCAGGAACGCAACGCCAGCGGCAATTTATAGCGGAAACCGAAATACGCCAAGGCAAGCGCAATGATTCCGTAGATTGCCCAGGCATGAATCCCCCAGTGGAATACCGTATGCAGAATCGCCTCTTGCGCATTGCCTTTGGCAATCGGGGAAGAAAAATGCGATAAAGGCTCGGCCACACCAAAAAACATCAAGCCCACGCCCATGCCGGCCGCAAACAGCATGGCCAACCATGATAAAAACGAAAACTCAGGTTCGTCCTCGTTTGTACCCAGCCTGATACTGCCGAAGCTGCTGATGGGAAGCGCCAATAAGAAAATAAGGAATACAGAGAAAGTCAGAATGTAAAACCAACTGACATTTTGAAAGATAAACTGCTTCATTGCATTTAACAAAGCCTCAGTATTTTGAGGCCAAACCAAAGCAGCTGACAAAAGCAAAAGGACGAAGAAAAGCGTAATACCGACCACGCTTGGATTGAAAGAAGATTTGTTTTGAATAAATTGTTTGAATTTCATATCGGTTCCGTAGTTGATACAGCGCATATTTGAAGAACAAACGGGCTGCCGATTGATAAAGAAAGAAACGTTTCCGTATGCCTTCTCAAACTATTACAGAATGAGAGATATTTATTCTAATAATTCTTAAATTATATCACAAAATCAATAAGTTATTAAAATAGATGAAAATTATATTTAAAATCATGATGTTATACAATAATAAAGGCCGTCTGAAACACGATTGTTTCAGACGGCCTTTACATTCAAATCAGTTAATCAGTCTGCTTCCTGATTCAACTGCTTCTTCAGCCTCCTCATCGCCTGTCGGCGGCGTTTCCATCAAATCAGGCAACACCAGCTCACCCAATTCAGTCAGCGGCGGCAATTCTTCCAAACTTTCCAAACGCAAATCGCTTAAAAAAGTTGCCGTTGTCGCCCACAAAGCCGGACGGCCGACAGAATCACGGTGGCCGATGACTTCAATCCAGCCCCTATCCTGCAAGGTTTGCATGACATTTTGCGACACTGCCACGCCGCGTATGCCTTCAATATCGCCACGCGTTACCGGTTGCTGATAGGCAATAATCGCCAGCGTCTCCATCACGGCGCGGGAATAACGCGGCGCGCGCTGCTCTTGCAGGCTGCCCAGTCGCTCAAATGCGGCTTGGGCAATTTGGAAGCGCCAGCCCTCATGGGTATGCACCAGTTGCAAAGCCCTGCCCTGCCAACGGGCCTTCAGTTGCGCCAACACGTCAATCAGCTTGTCTTGCGACAATGGCGGCACGCACAATTCGCGCATGGCTTTTTCGTTTAAGGGTTCGACTTGCGTCAACAGCGCCGCTTCAATCAGCGCATCGGGAGAAAGTTTTTCAGTCATAATAAAATCAATGTTCAGACGGCATGAACAGCAAAAGGCCGTCTGAAAGACAATATGGTCAACGGTTTGTTATGCGCTCAAATGCGCTTTCAGTTTTTCTTCGTCCAAAAACCAATGGCAGATTTCGGTATCGCCATCCAGCAAAACAGGCACCAGCTCATTGTACTTTTCTTCTAAAACCGGATCTTCATCAACATCGACAATATCCAGCTCAAATCCAAACTGCTCCTGATAAGGCTTTAATTGTTCGCGCATTTTGTGGCACAGGCTGCAATACTCCCGAAACATCAAGGTCAGTTTCATGGCGGTTACTCTCGGAGGGACAAAAGCGGCCATTGTATAGCAAAATGCCGCCAAACCATACAGGCATGACAAAGGCCGTCTGAACAGGCGCGAAACGAAATCAAGGATTTCTGTCACGCCTTCAGACGGCCTTTGTGTATATTCTAAAATTAAGACTGAACGTTGATACCGGCAGTCACAGTATTTTGGGCACTGCTTGCAGTCAAAAATGACGCTGCCAATTCGCCGCAACAACCGCAACAAGTCGCCACACCTAATTGAGCCTGCAAATCGCTCATGGTGGTTGCACCGGCGGCGATAGTCTCTTTGATGTCGTGGTCAGTAATGGCGTTGCAGATGCAGACAAACATGATGTGCTCCAATAATTTTGTTACCCTCTGTAATTGAGAGTAGGATTTATTCTTGAACGTAAATATAAATAAAAACGGTTTGCATTGCAATATTGGCACTGTCCTTTTGTTTTGAAATTTTTCTATGTAAATTTGTATTTTGATTGTTATTTTATAAATAATAAACTTTATAACCGTTCAGACGGCCACGATAACAAAAGGCGGCATCTTCGAAATGCCGCCTCTATTCATGAACGGGAATGGTGTTCATCGACCATGTTTTTCAAACGAATATTAGCAACATGGGTATAAATCTGTGTGGTGTTGATATCGGAATGTCCCAACATCATCTGGACCGAACGCAAATCGACGCCGTGATTAACCAAATGCGTGGCAAAAGCATGGCGCAAACCGTGCGGACTGAGCGAAGCAATACCGGCCGCTTCGGCATATTCTTTGACTATCATCCATGCAAGTTGACGGCTGATGCCGCTGCGTTTCTGGCTGACAAACACTTCGTCGCAGATTTTGTTTTTCAGCAACAACGGGCGCGATTCGTTGCAATAGCGTTCCACCCAATATGCCGCTTCCTGACCCAGCGGAACCAGACGCAATTTGTTGCCCTTGCCTATGGTACGGATACTGCCGCGATGTAAATCGATATCGCTGAGCGTCAATTTGACGGCTTCGGTCACGCGCAAACCTGTTGCATACATGACTTCAAGCAAGGCTTTGTCGCGCAGTCCGTGCGGCGTGTCCACATCCGGCGCAGCCAGCAGCGCGTCGATTTGGGCTTCGGTAATCAGCGTGGGTAGTTTGCGTTCCGATTTCGGCGCTTTGAGAAAACGGGTGGGATTGTCTGCCCTTTGACCCGTTTCTTCCAACCAGCCGTACATACGCTTGCAAGCCGACAATGCCCGCGCTTGGGACGTGTTTTTTTCCCCCTCCGCATACACGGCATCAGACAGGGCAAACTCATCGGCACTCAACCAATCCTGCCCGCCCTCGGCCAAACGCGCCGCGACTTTGACCAAATCACGGCGGTAACTTTGCAGCGTATTGTGGCTGAGCCGGTCTTGTAGCCAAAGGGATTCAAGCAGCTTGTCTATTAAATCGTCCATATTCATCAAACTGTATTGAAAGGCCGTCTGAACGGCATGACTTTACATCCGTTCAGACGGCCTTAGGTTTCCAAAGCCCTATTTAAGAGGCTTGAGAAATTGTATCCAAAACTTCCTGCGCGTGTCCGGCCACTTTGACTTTGCGCCATTCATGGGCGATTTCGCCGTTTTCATCCAACACAAACGTGCTGCGCTCGATGCCGAGGGATTCTTTGCCGTAAAGCTTTTTCAGCTTGATCACGTCAAACAGTTTGCAAACGGTTTCTTCTTTGTCGCTCAACAATTCAAACTGGAAGCCTTGTTTAGCGCAGAAATTCTGATGCGATTTGACACCATCGCGCGAAATACCGACAACGGTATAGCCCAATGCTTTGAATTGCTCCAATCGGGCATTGAAATCCAAGCCTTCAGTGGTACAGCCGGGCGTGCTGTCTTTGGGATAAAAATAGACAACCAACGGCAAATGTTCGGCAGAGTTAAAATCGCTGCCGGAAGAAGATGGGAGTGTGAATTGATATTTTGACATATTATTCCTTTCAGACGGCCTAAATTTAGCCTGCATTCATTTTTCGCTTAAATTCAAATAACTGCGCGTGCCTTGAAAATCTTCCAATGCGCGCAACAAAAGCTGAAAGTGGTCGTCATTGCCGGCCAAATCCAACTCATCGGCATTGACGGTCAGCAAAGGCGCGCTTTGATACAAATGGAAGAAATGACTGTATTCGTCATGCACCCGTCCCAAATAGCCTTCGGGAAACAAGCTGATAATGCCTTCGTGACGTTTTTGCAGGCGTTTGCGGTTGTTTTCGACGGCGGTTTGCAGATAAATCACCACATCGGGCTCCGCATATTGCGGCAGAATACGTTGCTTCATATCGGCAAAAAGCTGCTGCTCGTCATCATTCAAAACGATGGGCGTAAAAATACGGTCTTTTTCCAATAAAAAGTCAGCCACAACCATTCCGCCTTGTGCGCATTGCTCTTCAATAATATTCACGCTTTCAGCGCGGCGCGTCAGGAAGAAAAGTTCGGCAGCCAAGCCATTATTGGAAACATTGCTGTAAAACTTCATGAGAAACGGATTGTGATCCGGATTCTCTGACAACAGCAACGCGCTGAAATGCTCTGCCAAGCGGCGGCTCAAAGCGGTCTTGCCGCTACCGATGGCGCCTTCGACAACAATATAACGAGGATTCATAGTAACTCTTTGTAATGTGTTTCCCAACAATATTTTATAGTAAAAAAGGCGTGTCCAACACGCCCTTTCTTGTTTTAGTCCGTTTTTGAGACGGCCCTTATTCTTTCAACAGGCGAATACCCTGCCCGCCCAAAGCCTGAGCCAAATCAGCCGCACGGCCATGCTCGCCCAACTCGAAATCCGGAAGAATTTCGGCCAAAGGCAACATAACGAAACTGCGCTCATGCGCGCGCGGATGCGGCAAGGTCAGATGAGGGTCATCGCTGCGAATACCGTCAAAATCGATAATGTCCAAATCCAAAGTGCGCGGCGCATTACGGAAAGTACGTTCGCGCCCAAATTCGGCCTCGATGCGGTTTAACTCTGCCAACAGCGCCACGCCGTCCAATGAAGTTTTCACGGTACAAACGGCGTTCACAAAATCGGGCTGATCGTCATAGCCGACCGGCGCAGTCAAATACAAGGAAGAAGCCTTTTCGAGCCGGATATGCGGATGCACGTCCAATTCGGCCAAAGCTGCGCGAACCTGTTCGGCAGGATTGGCAAGATTGCTGCCCAAAGCAATAACGGCAAAATGCGGATACATTTCAGACGGCCTCTTTTAAAACGGCAGCGTTTTGGTTTTGGCAAGGAAAACAATCGTGGCAACACACGACATGGCCAAAACGTAGACGATATAGAATTTCGGCGAACGCGGACGCGAACGCATCATAATCATGCCCAACACAATATAAACCAGCAACAGCAGGATTTTCATGCCGAGCCACGGCGCATTGAACGGCGAAAAATGGGTAATCTTCATCAGCCACAAGCCGGTAAACAGCAACATGGTGTCGTTCAAATGCGGCATGGCTTTCCAAATGCCTGCCAACGGTTTCTCAGGATGACGCCAGAGCAGGAAAAAACGGATGTTGAACAACAGGATGGTAATGGCAACGAAAATCTGATGGCTGTATTTTACAAACAGATATTGCATGGCAGTTTCTTATGTTGAGGGTTGAAAAACAAAGCAGCTATTTTACCGCAAACATCTATTTCTGACGCAACTTTTCAATCGCCAGCAGATAGGGAGGCGCATTGCGGCGGTTGACAAAGCCATAGCGTAACACGGCAAAGGCTTCCTGCGGCAAAGTTTCCGTCCATTGCACAATCGCTTCAGCCTCTATTCGGCCGGCTTCATGTCCAGGATACAATACCGCCACGGCAAGCCCGCCCTCTTTCAGCAAACCCAAAGTATCCGTCAGCGCACGGATACTGCTTGCTGCTTCAGTTGTACAGCTTTTATCGCCTCCCGGCAGCCAACCGAAATTAAATACTGCGGCATCTAAAGGCTCGTCGATATAAGACAAAAGGTTTTCATGGCCGTCATGTATCAGGGCTACCCGACCATCTACGCCGTTTTCTTTCAGACGGCCTTGAGTCTGCGCCAATGCTTTGGGTTGCACATCAAAAGCCCACACTCTACCCGTTTCGCCAGCCAATTGCGCCAACAGCAAAGTATCATGCCCGTTTCCGGCCGTTGCATCCAAAGCGTGGCCGCCTGCTTTTAAGGCTTGTCGTAACAGGGAGTGGGCAAAGGGAAGAATGTTTTCAAGCAGCATGATAAAGGTCGTCTGAAAATAAAAATACCCTACCGCAAAAGCGGTAAGGTATTGAAAAACAGGAATGCGTTACATCATTTATTCGGCAGGTTGTTGCACAGTCTCAACTTGAACCGGAGCAGCTGCGGCAGCGGCTTGAGGTTGTTTGTTTTCGTGTTGCAGGCTGACTGCGCGTGCAGGAACGATTGTTGAGATAGCGTGTTTGTAAACCATTTGAGTGACGGAAGTATTACGCAGCAGAACAACGTACTGGTCGAATGATTCCACTTGGCCTTGCAGCTTGATGCCGTTTACCAAGTAGATCGAAACCGGAACGTGCTCTTTACGCAACGCATTCAAAAAAGGATCTTGTAACATTTGTCCTTTAGCTGTCATATTCTTGAGCTCCATTATTATGATTGTAAAGACGCCAAAATCGGCGTTTGATGGGATTGTAGCCCCGAATAGGATAAATTACCAACTATTTTTTTCTATCACACCATTTAGGAATCCAGCAATAAGGGAACTTCACGTCAAACCGACTGTTTCATTTCCATATTCACAACAATCCCAAATCCAAATTGGATGTTTTTTAAAATTCGGCAAATCCTATCGAAAATATGCCATGAAGCTCTAACGAGCTGTTTTTCATTAAAAAAAGGCCGTCTGAAATTGTTCAGACGGCCTTTATGCTTATTTGCTGAATTGTTTTTTCACGCTGACTTTGGTTTTCTTCTTGAAGCGGTTTTTCTCTTCCTTGCGGCCTTCGCGTTTCTCAATACGGTTGCTCAAGCTGACACGGCGCAGCGGTTTTTTCTTCGGTTTGTCTTCCGCATTTTCATACGGGTTTTCCGAAACATTGTATTGAATTCTGAGCGGCGTACCTTGCAGATTGAAGGCTTTGCGGAACGTTTGGGTCAAATAGCGCGTATAGCTGTCAGAAATGGCGTGTAGCGAATTACCGTGTACCACAATCACCGGCGGATTCATGCCGCCTTGGTGGGCATAACGCATTTTCGGACGCACCAAGCCAGCACGCGGCGGCTGTTGACGCTCGATCGCGCTTTGCAATACGCGCGTGATTTTCGGCGTCGGCATCTTAATCATTGCCGCGTTGTAGGCAGCCTGAATGCTTTCAAACAAACCGTCTATACCGCGCTCTTTCAATGCAGAAATAAAGTGGAACTTAGCAAAATCAAGGAAATACAGTTTGCGGTTGATATCGCGTTTCACTTGCTCACGGCGCTCTTCGCTGATGCCGTCCCATTTATTGACCGCTACGACCAAGGCACGGCCTGCTTCCAAAGCAAAACCTGCAATCGTCGCATCTTGGTCGGCGATATCTTGTTGCGCATCCAATACCAAAACTGCAACGTTTGCCGCTTCAACCGCCTGCATGGCTTTGATAACGGAGAACTTTTCCACCGCTTCATCCACTTTGCCACGACGGCGCACACCTGCAGTATCGATGATGGTAAACGGTTTGCCTTCACGTTCAAAATCAATATGGATACTGTCGCGCGTCGTGCCTGCCATATCGAAGGCAATCACGCGCTCTTCGCCGAGAATGGCGTTTACCAAGGTCGATTTACCGACATTTGGACGGCCGATTACAGCAAAAACAGGATGTTTCGCTTCTTCCTCTTCCTTTTCAGGCTCAGGGAAGGTTTCCAAAATATCTTCAATCAAATAATACACGCCATCGCCGTGCGCACCTGAGATAACATAAGGGTCGCCCAAGGCAAGTTCGTAGAACTCGGCTGCAAGTACAGCCCTATTGCCACCCTCGCCTTTATTCACGGCCAAATAAACGGGGCGTGGGCTTTGGCGCAAACGGTCGGCAATGATTTTGTCTTGCGGCGTCAAACCGGTGCGGCCGTCCACCAAAAACACAACCGCATCGGCTTCATCGACAGCCTGCAAGGTTTGTTTTGCCATTTCGTGCAAAATGCCGCTATCGACAACCGGCTCAAAACCGCCGGTATCGATGACCAAATAAGGTTTGCTGCCGACTTTGCCATGACCGTAATGGCGGTCACGCGTCAGGCCGGGCAAGTCATGCACGAGCGCGTCTTTGGTGAGCGTCAAACGGTTGAATAAAGTAGATTTGCCGACATTGGGGCGGCCGACAAGCGCGATGGTTGGTTTCATAATTGAGTCTTTCTGTGTCAAGTGCCGCCTAAAAACGGGAGCGGAACACAAGCAGGTGTTTTAAAAACACGGTTGATAAGGATAAGTGTAGGCCGTCTGAAAAGTCATTGCAACTTCAGACGGCCTTGATTTCAAACAAACTTATTTCAAGCTGTCGATTTTCATTTGCAGCAATTCGCGGCCTACTGCGGTTTGCGGCATTTTGCTCAAAGCAGCTTCGTAACTTTGTACGGCTTCTTTGGTTTTATTTTGGGCAACGTAAACATCGCCTTTGGTTTCCAGCATCAAAGGCTCGAAATCAGCCTCAACCTGAGTATTCAGGACATTGATGGCGGCATCGTATTTTTTCTGCTGCAACAGGACAACGCCCAAACGTTGCGCTGCCAAAGCTTGAACCAGCGGTGCATTTTGGTTTTTCAACACCCAATTCAAATGACCTTCCGCCACATCATAACGGCCGGCATCAAACTCGGTCGCCGCTACCATCAAAGTGGCTTGGGCTGTCGAAATGGAATCAGGATAGTTTTTTTGCAATTCGGCCAAATCGGCGTTGATGGCTTTTTGGTCGGTTTTTTGCTGCGCCTTTTCCACCATTTGCGCCAATACGGCGGCGGCTTCCTGATCTTTTGAAGCTTTTTGGCCTTGGTAAATGGTGTAACCCAAATACCCCAAAGCCGCCACAATCAGCAAGGCAAAGATCCAACGGCCGGTTTTTTTCCAAAAATATTTAAAGTTGTCTAACTCTTGTTGTTCTTCCAAATGGGCTGCCATTTATGCGTTCTTCCATTGTTGTAAAGTGTCTGTCAAATCAGCGGCGGCAACGGTTTTCTGTTCGTGTTTGCCCTGCATATCTTTCAGGGTAACCGTACCGTTTGCCAGCTCATCCTGAGCCACAATCAGGGCAAAGCTTGCGCCACTGTTGTCTGCTTTTTTCATTTGCGCTTTCAGGCTCTGATAGCCGGAATGCTGCATCACATTGAAGCCTTGTGCGCGTAAGGCTTGCGCGTATTTCATCACCTGCAAGTCCGCACCTTCGCCTTGGTGCATTGCATAGACATCAGGCGCAGCGTTCACTTCCAGAGAGCCGTATTCGCTCACCAAAAGCAGCAGGCGCTCAATACCCATTGCAAAGCCGATAGACGGCGCAGGTTTGCCGCCAAGCTCTTCAATCAAACCATCGTAACGGCCGCCACCGCACACAGTCGCTTGCGCGCCGAGTTTGTCGGTCGTCCACTCAAAAACCGTCTGATTGTAGTAATCCAAACCGCGTACCAAGCGCGGATTTTCAATATATTGAATACCCAAACCGTCCAACATCGCCTTGAAGCGTGCATAGTGGTTTTGCGAAGCCTCGCCCAAATAATCCACCAAACGTGGCGCCGCATTGCAGATTTCCTGCAAATCAGGGTTTTTCGTATCCAAAACGCGCAAAGGATTGGTTTTCAGACGGCGTTTGCTGTCTTCGTCCAATTTATCTTCATAACGGGTCAGATATTCAACCAATGCCGCACGGTGTGCCGCGCGTTCCTCACGGTTGCCCAAACTGTTGATTTCCAAAGTCAGGTATTCGCGAATACCCAATTTTTCCCACAAGTCGGCAGACATCGCGATAATTTCCGCATCAATATCCGGCCCTTCAAAACCCAAAGCCTCGATACCAACCTGATGGAACTGACGATAACGGCCTTTTTGCGGACGCTCGCGGCGGAACATCGGCCCCATATACCACAGCTTTTGCGGGCTGTTGTAGAGAAGATTGTGTTCAACCACAGCACGCAGACAAGAAGCCGTACCTTCAGGACGCAAGCTCAAACTCAAAGAATCGTTTGAATCGGAGAAGGTGTACATTTCCTTGCCGACCACATCGGTTTCCTCGCCGATGGAGCGGACAAACAAACCGGTTTGCTCGACAATCGGCGTACGGATTTGCTGATAGCCGTAAGCGCGTGTCCAACGGCCGACCGTATCTTCAAACGCCTGCCAAAACGCAGCCGTCAGTTTGAAATCTTTTTGTTCGACAGGTAAAAGGTCGTTCATACCTTTTACAGATTGAATTTTTTGTGCCATTTCAATATGGGATAAGCGAAAATCAAATAGTTGGGCATTATAGCTGATTTTTAAGGGTTTGTGAGGTTGGAAACAAATCAAAAGGCCGTCTGAAAATTGGTTTTCGCATTCAGACGGCCTGTAAAGCAGATTACAGAATCATATTCAATGATTCCAACACTTCCCCTGCTTTTCAACTTAAATTTCTTAGAGACATATTCAATATAGATTCAATGCCGTTATACTTGGATTCTTTTCATCCCGTCCATATGCACATCATAAAAACACTGCACTCTCTTTTTGTTATCGGCTTGTTAACTACTATCTTCCCCTCACAAGCGACGGCTGCAAATAACGCCACAAACAATCAAACGAAAATAGATTTAGTCAAAAAGGTTTATCTGTCTAAAGTGGATTTAGGCTCTGAACATAATCGTGTTACTACGCCTGAACTACAAAAAATCATCCGACAATTCAATAAATTCGACACAAATATCCGTAAGCAACCCGATATGGAGATGGGATGTGACATGCCGATACATTACTACTTAGGCTTTGGTCAAGATCATCCTGATAACTTCCATAAAACCTTGCAAGTCAAAGTCACTTCTCCCCATACCGTCCGGGCAACATTTAAACAATTTGACGGCCATAGGGTCGGTGCAGATTTCACGTTGAAATGTACAGAAAACCGTTGTTTGATAGATGATTTTAAGATGATTGGCGATCAAACCGGCATCAAAACCGATTACAAACTTGTTTTGCGCAAACAAAAATGTGAGTGAGCCGACAAAACAAAAGGGCTGCCCAAACAAATGGAGCAGCCCTTTGATTTTGAAATCAAGGTCGTGAAGGATGCGGATTTAAGCGGACAGGCGGCAAATTAGGTTTTCCGTATTGGGAAACAGCTTGTCTGCCTGAAGCCACTTTCCCTGACTGCATGACGCCGCTATCGTTGCGTATTGGATGTGCGGCATACTCATCTTGATTTAATTGTGAACCTTCTTCATTGACTTCATGCTCTGCCACAAGTTCATACTCATTATCGTATGCCTTACTCTTGCCAAGCCGAACTTCCCCTCCCGCCATAGCGGATACGGAAAACGCGGATAACATGATGATTATGCCGATTTTTCTCTGCATAATATTCTCCTTTTCTCAAATATTGCTTCTTTATCATTTCTTTAATTTATGCCACAAAAGCAAGTTCAAACAAAACCAGTTTCTTTGGTCGGTTGAAGAATCTATTTAAGCACAAAACCGGCATCACTACATATCCGTTATTAGAAGTTTATTTTCCATATAAACAAGGCCGTCTGAAAAAATCCTAAAAAACGAGTACAATCCGCCGCATGAAAAAACGTACTAGTCCCCTACCCCTTTTAGACGGTGTCAAACCCAGCTACTTAGTTTTGCCACATAAAAAGCAATTTTACGGCTTGCCTCTGCTGCATTTTTTATGCGCTCATTTTCCCTTTGTCGGCGAAGAAAACTGGCGACGGCGGCTGAACAGCGGTTTTGTGGTGGGTGCGGATGGCGTACCGTTTGATGAAAATACTTTGTTTGAGCCCGGCAAGACGATGTTTTATTACCGTGAAACCAGCCGTGAGAGCGAGCCGCGTATTCCGTTTGAAGAAAAGATTTTGCATATTGACGAGCATTTGATTGTGGTGGACAAACCGCATTTTCTGCCCGTCATCCCCAGCGGCAGGTTTTTGCGAGAAACCTTGCTCACGCGCCTACGTCTGCGGCCTGAATTGCAGTATTTGAATGTTGAAGACATTACGCCGATTCATCGCTTGGATAAAGATACGGCTGGCGTTATGCTGCTTTCGCTCAACCCTGCCACGCGTCGCGACTATCAGACCATGTTCCAAGAAAAAAACGTCCGAAAAACCTATGAAGCGGTGGCGCCGACGAGGACGGATTTGGACTATCCGCTGGATATTTCGTCCCGAATGGAACGCGGCGAAAAATTCTTTCTCACGCGGGAAACGGAAGGAGAACCCAACGCCCACACGACCATCGAACTTATCGAAAACCGCGGCGCATTCAGCCTCTACCGCCTCACGCCGCATACCGGAAAGAAACACCAGCTGCGCGTGCATATGATGAGTTTGAATATGCCGCTGATGAACGATGCGCTTTACCCTACCCCATTGGCAGCCGGTGATGAAGACTATGAAAAGCCTTTAAAACTTCTGGCCAAAAGAATAGAGTTTACCGATCCTGTCAGCGGAGAAATCCGCGCATTTGAAAGCGGCTTTACGCTGTAAGTTATCCAGTCCAATAAAAAAGGCCGTCTGAAAAGTTTCAGACGGCCTTTTTGTCACTGAATCATTTGATTAGTGATGAATGCAGCTGCACTCTTTATTCATATCAATCACCATACGGCCGGTAATTTTACCTTCGCGCATTTCTTGGAAGATGGCAGGCGCTTCATCCAAAGCACGCAACTCGACTTTAGGCACAACCAAGCCTTCTGCGCCGAATTGGAATGCTTCTTCCAAATCTTTGCGGGTACCGACCAAAGAGCCGACCACTTCGATGCCGTCCAAGACCAGACGAGGGATGGACAGGTTCATAGATTCGGGCGGCAGGCCAATGGCGACGACGCGACCGCCTGCGCGGACGCAGTCCACAGCGGAGTTGAACGCGGCGGCGGATACGGCGGTAACAACGGCTACGTGTGCACCGCCGGTTTTTTCCTGAATCACTTTGGCGGCATCTTCTTTGGCGGCGTTGATGACTAAATCTGCGCCGCTTTCTTTAGCGAATGCCAGTTTTTCATCGTTGATGTCGATGGCGACGACATGCGCGCCAAACACTTTTTTCGCGTATTGAACCGCCAAGTTGCCCAAACCGCCTGCGCCGTAAATCGCAATCCATTGACCCGGACGAACGCCGGAAACTTTAATCGCTTTATAAGTGGTCACGCCGGCACAAGTAATGCTCGAAGCTTGCGCAGGATCCAAGCCTTCAGGGACTTTGACCGCATAATCGGCACTCACGATACAGTGGGTCGCCATACCGCCGTCGGCAGTATAGCCTGCGTTCAATACAGAGCGGCACAAGGTTTCGCGGCCGGTATTGCAGTATTCGCAAGAACCGCAGCTTTGGAACAACCATGCGATGCTAACACGGTCGCCAACTTTCAGATTTTTCACACCGTCAGCAACTTCTTTAACCAAACCGATGCCTTCGTGTCCCAACACGCGACCCGGTTTGTCGCCGTAATCGCCTGCCGCAACGTGCAAGTCGGTGTGGCACACGCCGCAACACTCAACTTCCACTAACGCCTCGCCGTATTCCAGCGGACGCAGTTCGCGTTCAACAACTTCTACATCACCTGCTACATCTTTATTTACTACCACAGCATGCATTTTCATAAGAGAGTCTCCTAGGGTGTTAAAAACTGTTTAGCTATGAATGAGAATACTCCCCATATCTGAAGCCGTCAACCCATAATCTTTTTTAAAACAATGATTTATAATGTTATACCATAACAAAATCTATTTAACCCGTATAAATCTTTAAATATATTAACAAATGCACTTTCATTTCAATAAAATCCTTTATTTTCAGACGGCCTGCTACATGAGACAACATTGCAAATGTAAATTTTGAGAATATTCTCATTTTTAGTACTTGAACTTAAAAAGAAAAAAGCATAAGCTGTTTTTATGGCGCAGAAACACGCCTTCCCATTCATTAAGGAGACAGCATTATGGCAAAAGATTTAAATGTGTTTGATAAAGAATATGGTCTTTTAATCAACGGCGAATGGACGAAAGGTAGCGAAGGCAAACTTTTATCCTCTTACAACCCTGCTAATGGCGATGAGTTGGCCAAGTTCACAGACGCAACCGATGCCGATGTCGATGCTGCCGTAGCCGCTGCGCAAGAAGCGTTCAAAACATGGCGCAAAACCACGACTGCCGAACGCGCAGCCATTTTGAACAAAATCGCCGATGTGATCGACGAAAATGCCGAATTGTTTGCCCTGCAAGAAACCTTGGACAATGGCAAACCGATCCGCGAAACCCGCGCCGCCGACGTGCCTTTGGCTTCCGACCATTTCCGCTATTTCGCCAGCGTGATCCGCGGCGAAGAAGGCACTGCGACCCAACTTGATGCCGAAGACTTGTCTATCGTCCTGCGCGAACCGATCGGCGTTGTCGGCCAAATCATTCCTTGGAACTTCCCATTCTTGATGGCCGCATGGAAAATCGCTCCGGCATTGGCCGCAGGTTGCACCATCGTCATCCATCCTTCTTCCAGCACTTCATTGAGCCTGTTGTCCCTCGCTCAAAAAATCAACCACTTACTGCCTAAAGGCGTGTTGAACGTGATTACCGGCCGCGGTTCCAAATCCGGCGAATACATGCTACACCACAAAGGCTTCAACAAACTGGCCTTTACCGGCTCAACCGAAGTCGGCCGCCGCGTCGGCATCGCCGCCGCCGAATTGCTGATTCCGTCCACTTTGGAATTGGGCGGCAAATCTGCCAACATCTTCTTCGACGATATGCCTTTCGACAAAGCCCTCGAAGGCGCGCAAAAAGGTATTTTGTTCAACCAAGGCCAAGTGTGCTGCGCCGGTTCGCGCATTTTTGTACAAGAAGGCATTTACGACAAATTCGTCAATGCTTTGGCTGAAGAATTCAAAAAAATCAAAGTCGGCCTGCCTTGGGAAGACGACACCCAAATGGGTTCTCAAGTCAATGCCGGTCAACTCGAGACTATTTTGAAATACGTCAAAATCGGCGAACAAGAAGGCTGCCGCATCATTACCGGCGGTAAAAAAATCGAAGGCGAATTGGGCAAAGGCGAATTTGTCGAGCCTACTTTGATTGAAGCCAGCAGCAACGAAGCCCGCGTTGCCCAAGAAGAAATCTTCGGCCCGGTTGCTACCGTGATTAAATTTAAAACCGAAGAAGAAGTCATCAAAATGGCCAACGACAGCGAATATGGCTTGGGCGGCGCAGTTTGGAGTACCGACATCAACCGCTGCCTGCGCGTTTCCAATGCATTGGAAACCGGCCGCGTTTGGGTAAACTGCTACAACCGCCTGCCTGCCGGCGCGCCGTTTGGCGGCTACAAAACTTCAGGTATTGGCCGCGAGACCCACAAAATGATGCTCGCCGCCTACACCCAAGTGAAAAACATCTACATCAGCACCCGTGAAGAACGCGAAGGCTTCTATTAATCCGCCGTTTCATATTAATCTGATTTAGAAAATAAAAGGCCGTCTGAAACCTGTTTCAGACGGCCTTGTTTTATTCTGTTTTGCAATAAATGCTTCATATCTTTCTCAAAAAAAGCCCCATTACTTTCTCTCCGGCCACCGCCAGCAAGGCTCCGGTCACAACTACCATGGCACCCACATAGCTGACGATATTCATATCTGAAGCGGCAAAATAATCGGGGGCGAGATGATGGCCTATGGTGGAAAATATCATGGTAAACACAGGAATCAGCGTGGTGACGATACTGACTTTTGAAGCGTCCCAATGGTTGAGCGCTTCGCCGAATGAACCGTAGCCGATCAGCGTGTTCAAACAGCAATAGATAAAGCAGCCCCATAAAAACGGATTGCCGATATGGGCGATTTGAGACGGTTCGGCAAACGGCAGGAAAACAAAGCTGCTGCAAAAATAAATCATGAGCAGAATTTGTTGCGAATTGAAATGTTTGGACAAAAGTTTTTGCGCCACACCGTAGCACACCCAAATCATGCTGCCCGAAGCCGCCATCATCACGCCAACCGCGTAGCTGCCCAAGCTGAAAAGTTCGCCGAATTTGTCGTTGAAAAACATGACCAAACCCGTCAGCAAAAGCATCAAGCCGATTTTTTGCCAGTGCGTAAATGCTTCTTTAAACACGCCTACGCCGACCAAAATCATGGTAAAGGGCGAGATCTGCCACAACACCTGCGTGGTTGTCGGCGAAATATAGTGCAAACCCATGGCAACGAGAACAAAGTTGGCAGAAATGCCGATAATACCCAGCACCAATAAAAATAAGGTTTGCTTGGAAAATTCAGACGGCCTCGGCAGCTTGCCGGTCAAACCCAACAGCACAAACAACACCAGCGAAGCCACTAAAAAGCGTACCCACACCAGCGTGGGCACATCGACGGCTTTTAAGGCCTGCTGTGCGATGACCGGCAGCGAACCCCAAGTCATGGTGGCAAGCAGCGCCAATGAAAAGCCGAGCCAAGGTTTTTGTTTCTTCATTTTTCAGACGGCCTTTGCTTACGCGGCTTCCCAGTAGTCGATATAAAGCTGCAATTCGAGATTGTTCCGCCATTCGTTGGCAACGGGGCGGTACACCGTGCGGATGTATTCTGGAATGTCTTCGCTGCAACGCCAGAACATGGCTTCAAATTCGTAGCCGTCTTTTTGCAGCCAGACTTTTTTGTGTTTGCCTTCCGCACCCAACGGCTGCTGGCGGACAACATGAAATTCGTCAGTAAAACTCGGTGGCGCGAAGCCCTGCCCCCAAACGTGTTTAGCAAGGTTTTGCGCCTGTTCCAGCGTAATGTCGCGTGCAGGCAGGCTGCCGTCGGTGATGAAGGTTTGCGACAAATCGTCTTCGCACACCATCTCGCGCACGGCTTCTTCAAAGGCCGTCTGAAACGCGGGGATATTGTGTTCGAGTATGCTCAAACCCGCCGCCATCGCGTGTCCGCCGAATTTCAAAATCAAATCGGGATAGCGTTTGGACACCAAGTCCAAAGCATCGCGCAAGTGCAGATTGGGAATGGAGCGTCCCGAACCGCGCACTTCGCCGTTGTCGGCAGGCGCAAACACGATAGTAGGACGATAAAAACGGTCTTTGAGGCGGCTGGCAACGATGCCGACCACGCCCTGATGGAAGTCGTCGCGATACGCCACCAAAGTCGTCTGACCTGAAGGCAGGGTTTCAGGAAAAGCATTCAGCGCGTCTTGCAGCATAGACTGCTCGATTTCGCGGCGCTCGATATTGAGGTTGTTTAACTGCGCCGCCAGTTCCTGCGCCTCGGCATTATCTCGCGCCAACAGACAGGCAATGCCGACCGACATATCGTCCAGCCGTCCGGCCGCGTTGATGCGCGGCCCCAACGCAAAGCCCATATCAAAAGGCTGAGCCTTGCGCCAATCGCGCCGTGCCACTTCAAACAAGGCACGGATACCGGGGCGCATTTTACCCAAACGCATCCGTTTCAGACCTTGCGATACGAGGATACGGTTGTTGTGGTCTAGAGTGACGACGTCAGCGACGGTACCGAGTGCAACCAAATCCAAGAGGTCGCCCAGATTCGGCTCTTTCAGGCCGTCTGAAAAATAATTGCGGCGGCGCAGTTCGGCACGCAAAGCCATTAATACATAAAAAATCACGCCCACGCCCGCCAAGCTTTTGCTTTGGAAACCGCAGCCTTTTTGGTTTGGATTGACGATGATGCAGTCGGGCACGGTCTCGGCAGGCAGATGGTGGTCGGTTACAATCACATCCAAACCCAATTCCTGCGCGCGCGCCACGCCTGCAATGCTGGCGATACCGTTATCCACCGTCACCAATAAATCCACACCTTGCTCTGCCGCGATTTCAGCCAGCTCGGGCGTTAAGCCGTAGCCGTGTTCAAAGCGGTTGGGCACGAGAAAATCCACTTTCGCCCCCATCGCCGCCAAACCGCTCATACCGACGGAACACGCCGTCGCACCGTCGGCATCGTAGTCGGCGACAATCAGGATTTTTTCCTGACGCTCAACCGCATCCGCCAAACGGCCGGCGGCGGCTTCGCAGTTTGTCAGCGTTTGATACGGCAAAAGAGCTGCAAGCTTGTCGTCCAACTCGGCCGGACTTTGTACATCACGCGCAGCACACAGCCGCGCAATCAAAGGATCGGTACCGGCAGTGAGCAAGTCGTTAAAAACAGTCGGATTAATGGAACGTGTTTGGATTTTGACGGACATGGTGTGTGGGATTAAATAGAGAGAAATTAATATTTTTGAAGCGTTTATTTTAAGGGCCAGGCCGTCTGAAACCTGCAATCCGTTTTCAGACGGCCTTGGATATTATTTGCGTGAATCATCGACAATTTCACCGATCACGGCATAGGAGCCTGCTATCACTACGCCGACTGCATCCAAAGCCAGCGCCAATGGCGTTTTCAGGATATTCCCCGTCAACTTCCAAACATCGGTGCTTGTTTTGGTTTCCGTATAATAAATTCTGACTGGAACGGCAGTGTCAAAATGGCGGTCTTCGGCAACATTTTTCGGCGTTGCGTAATAATGACCTTCGGCAGAAATACACCGTGTGTAGACAGTTTTACCATCGAGCTCAACCGGCTTGAACGCCAGTTGTTTCAACTTGACAATCTCGGCAACTTTTTGAGTATCGTAACGCAGGCAGAAATTCGAGCGGAAAGTTTGCGCTTCAGGGGATTTCAATTCAACCGGCAAAGCCTCATACACCTGTTTTGGGTTTTGCCGAACCATTTGAAACCGTTTGCTCAGCTTAGCATCCAAGATCGCCTTCAACTTGGCCGAATCTTTAGAATTAACGACAAACCAATATTTTCCGCCCATCATGACCAAGCTGCCTTTTTCCAACTGCGTATTGTCTTTGGCAACCACGCCAAATGCTTGAATATTGTCTTTGGCAACGGTTTTTTCGGTTGTGGTTTTATGGAACGGGCTATTTCTTTCCCAAAGATCGTTAGTACAACCATTGAGGGTTAGTGCACTAATTAACAAGGCAGGTACAAAGCGGCGAAATTTCATGGTCATCCTCCTTCGGCATTACGATACAGGCCGTCTGAAAACCGCAATCCGTTTTCAGACGGCCTTGAGGTTTATTCCTCCCAATCCTGCCCTTCTTCTGAAGCATCGAATTGACCGGCCTCCATCACTGCTTTAATTTCTTGGAACAGCGCGCGGAAGTTTTTCGGCGGTTTGTTTTGTTCCTGCTCTTTTTTAGTGTTGCGGATCAAGGTGCGTAATTTGCCGGCGTCGGCTTGCGGAAAATCGGCCATAAATTGGGTAATCGAGCCATCGTCTGCCAACAGTCGGGTACGCGCCTGCTCGACGCGTTGCAAAAAGGCATTGTGCACCGTATTGTCGCCGCGCAGTTTGGCCAAATAGGCTTCGATGGGCGCAGGGTCGGTATCGCGCATCAGGCGGCCGATAAATTGTGCTTGGCGTTTGAGTGCGCTGTTGGAGGTGATTTTTTTATAGGTAACGATGGCCTCGAACAGCTCTTCGTCCAAGCCGATTTTTTTCAACGTATCGCTGGAGAGTTTGGTCAATTCCATACCCAAAGCCTGCAAATCGTTCATCTGCTTTTTCATTTGGGTTTTGCTGACCCATTCGTCTTCTTGTTCAAACATTGTGTTTCCCTGATTTTCTGAATCTGCCTATTTTATCAGTTTTCAGACGGCCTTTCCGTGCGATTTTTGCAGAGGCCGTCTGAAACGGTTAAAATGCCGCAAAACCCTGTCAGGAAACCTTTTTATGCTGTTTAACCACACACCGGACGAGCTGTTGCGCTTGTGCGGACACACGCTGGATTTGGCCAAACAATCCGGCGCTACCTCGGCCGAAGCCGATTTCAGCGAGTCGCTCGGTCAAAGCGTCAGCGTGCGCTTGGGCGAAATCGAACAAATCGAGTTCCAACAAGACAAATCTTTAGACATTACAGTCTATGTCGGCCAACGCAAAGGCCGTGCCAGCACGGCCGACTTCTCCGAACGCGCCCTGCAAGATACGGTCAAAGCCGCCATTGATATTGCACGCTATACCGCCGAAGACGATTGCGCCGGCCTTGCCGATGCTGCCTTGATGGCAACCCATATCGGCGACCTCGACCGCTACCACGAATGGGATTTAAGTACCGAATCCGCCATCGATTTGGCCAAGCAATGCGAACAGGCTGCGCTGTCAACAGACAAACGCATTGAAAATTCCGAAGGCGCATCGGTTCATACCGGCCATTACCAATATGTTTACGGCAACGCCCACGGCTTTGCCGCACATCAGCAAAGCACGCACCACAGCATTTCTTGCAGCGTGGTCGCCAGCGACGAACACGGCATGCAGCGCGACTATTGGTATGATTCTTCCTGCCGTCACGAAGACATGGACGCGCCCGAACTCATCGGCCAAACTGCAGCCGAACGGACTTTACGCCGTCTGAACAGCCGCAGCGTTCCGACCGGCAGCTATCCCGTACTGTTCGACACCACCGTCGCAGTCGGCTTAATCGGCCACCTTATCGGCGCACTCAGCGGCGGCGCGCTCTACCGTCAAAGCAGCTTTCTGATTGACAGCATCGGCAAACAGGTGCTGCCCGAGTTTCTCAGCCTGCGCGAAGAACCGCATATCCTGCGCTCGTTCCGCAGCACTTATTTCGATGCCGAAGGCGTGGCCACGCAGCCGCGTTTTGTGGTGAAAGACGGCATAGTCGAAGGCTATTTCCTCAGCAGTTACAGCGCGAAAAAACTCGGCATGCAGACAACGGGCAATGCCGGCGGCGCGCACAATCTGTATCTGAACCACACCCATGCCACGCAGGCCGACCTGTTGAAAGAAATGGGGACGGGTTTGCTGGTTACCGAATTAATGGGTCAAGGCGTCAACGGCATTACCGGCGACTACTCGCGCGGCGCAGCCGGTTTTTGGGTGGAAAACGGCGTCATTGCCTATCCGGTTCAGGAAATCACCATTGCCGGACGTTTGCAGGATATGTACCGCGACATCATCGGCGTGGCAGACGACGCATTACGCCGTTCGTCCAACCAAATCGGCTCCATCTTGGTTTCCAAAATGACAGTTGCCGGCAACTGATTGAACTAAATAGACAAAAGGCCGTCTGAAAGATATCTTTTCTTTTCAGACGGCCTCGCCGTTATCTACTTCCATAAAAAATACATCATGCATATTGTCGTTATCCCCTCTTGGTATCCTTCTTCCGAAACTGATGTGGACGGAATCTTTTTTCGCCTCCAAGCCCAAGCCCTGCAACGCGAAGGCATGAAAATCGGCATGGTCGTGCCCATGTTCCGCTACTTGAGAAGCCAGCCGAAAACCATCTTCTCGCGCTTCTACGGCCTACGCCGCCATCAGCAAGGCGGACTCAAAACTTACGCCTACGACAGCATGTATTTCTTCCCGCGATGCCCGGTTGTCGATATCGACCGCATCCGCTGGGTCAACGCAGGCATGAAAGCTTTTGAAGCCTATATCGCCGACAACGGCAAACCCGACGTAATTCACGCCCATTGCGTCAACTACGCCGCCATTTTAGCCTGCGCCATCTTCAAAAAATACGGCATTCCCTATGTAATTACCGAACACAGCAGCGCCATTTCACGCGGCCTTGTCCGCAAAAACCAATGGCCGTCCATGCACGAAGCCGTGCGCCACAGCGCCGCCCGGTTCGCCGTCAGCCGTGATTTCTGCCGCATTCTCGAAAAAACCTACGCCGGTACAGACTGGCAATACCTGCCCAATATGCTGGGCGGCAATTTTGAACAGGATTTCGAGTTCCCCGAAAAAAACAATCAAGACTTCACCTTCTGCAGCGTCTCCCACCTGCGCCACCTCAAAGGCCACGACCTGCTCCTGCCTGCTTTTGCCAAAGCACTCAAAACCTATCCGCAACTCAAACTCAAAATCGGCGGCGGCGGCACAGAAGAAGGCCGTCTGAAACAACTGGCAAGCGACTTGGGCATCAATCACGCCGTTACCTTTACCGGCGCATTAACCACCGACCAAACCCTAGACCTCATGCGCCACAGCAACGCATTCGTCCTCGCCAGCCGTACCGAAACCTTCGGCGTCGTCTATATCGAAGCACTGTCGCAAGGTTTGCCCATTATCGCCACACGCTGCGGCGGCCCCGAATCCATCGTCACTTCCGACAACGGCCTGCTGGTTCCAATCGAAAACATACCGGAACTGACCAAAGCATTGCTCACCCTCTACGAAAACCATGTAAACTACGATCCCGTCCGTTTGCGCCAAGATTGCCTGCAACAATTCGGCAGCCGTGCCATTGCGCAACACCTGATCGGCACATTCCAAAAAGTGCTTAATAAGTAGGCATAAACCATACAGGCCGTCTGAAATCCTTCATGCGGCCTGCCTGCTTCCAACAAGACAAATCTAGTGTAAAATTAAGACAATAACTAAACTTTTTGATTTAAAATCAGTCCAAGGAAAAACTGTTACCTATAATAATATCCCCACATACATTATGCGCTATTACGGAACGATTACTCGCTGGAACAGCAAGCGCGGCTTCGGAGCCGCTACCATAGAAGACACAGGCCAAGAAATCTTTCTTGCCCTTGCCGCCTTCACCACCCTTACCCGCCTTCCGGCCGAAGGGCAACACATCTCCTTCAACATCACAGAAGGCCGGCGCGGCCGCAAAGAAGCCGAAAACGTCTGCTTCGCCCTTGATTGCGCCGACTGCTTTGATGTCCTCGTCCCTCCCCCCGAAAAACCCCTCGCAGGCAAACAGGCCATCATCGGCCTGATTGCCGTTATCTTCGTCTGCAGCATTTTCGCCGCCTTGTGGTACGGTCTCCACTTTTCCGACAACACACCAGAAGAGCCGGCCGTCAAAAAACAAGAAACCATGGTTCACGAAGTAGCCGCCAAAATCGAAGCCGAACGCAAAGCATGGCGTGATGCCGTCAACCGCAGCAACCAACGCTCGGGGCAACCTCAACGCGCCAAAGATGATACGTCAAAACAATAACGCTGTATCCAATACAAAAAGGCCGTCTGAAAAAATGGGAAGATGAAATTATAGATTTCTTCCTCATTCTTTCAGACGGCCTTTGTTCTTACCTCAATTCGGCTCCGCCATTTCCAACGCCTGTTTGATGTCCACGGCGACGACGCGCGAGACGCCTTTTTCCTGCATGGTTACGCCGACGAGCTGCTCTGCCATTTCCATGGTCAGGCGGTTGTGGGAGATGTAGAGGAACTGGGTTTGCGCCGACATTTCTTTGACCAGGTTGCAGAAACGCGAGGTGTTGGCATCATCCAGCGGGGCATCGACTTCGTCCAGAAGGCAGAAGGGGGCGGGGTTGAGGCTGAACAGAGCGAACACGAGACTCATGGCGGTGAGGGCTTTTTCGCCGCCGGAGAGGAGGTGGATGGTGCTGTTTTTCTTGCCGGGCGGGCGCGCCATGATGGATACGCCGGCGGTCAGGAGGTCGTCGCCTATCATTTTGAGGGTGGCTTCGCCGCCGCCGAACAGGGTCGGGAAGAAGGTTTGGACTTTGCCGTTGACGGCATCGAAGGTTTCTTTGAAACGCTCTTTGGTTTTGTCGTCGATTTGGGCGATGGCTTCTTCCAAAAGGGTGATGGCGGCCTGCACGTCTTCGCTCTGGCTGCGGTAGTAGCCGTCGCGTTCGCGCGCTTCTTCGAGTTCTTGCAGGGCGGCGAGGTTGACGGCGCCGAGTGCTTCGATTTGCTGGGTGAGGCTGCCGATGCTGCTGTTCAATACTTTCGGCGATTCTTTCGCCAAGGCTTCGAGCGCATCCAAATCGGCGGCACGTTCGGTCAGGTTTTGATGGTAGCGTTTGGCGTTAATCAGGGCTTCCTGCTGCTGCAACAGGGCGGTTTGGGTAGCGGCCTGAAGCTGTGGCAACTGGGTTTGCAGAGTTTGCACTTTAGCGTATTGCTCCCTGCCCTGCTCCTGAATCTGCGCGAGTTTTTCCTGCACGGCGATGTATTCTTCGTCCAGCGTGTGTACGGCTTCGGTCAGCTCGTCGAGCTTGATGTGCTGCTCGTCGTTTTGGAACTCGGTTTCATAGGCGAGGGCAAGCTCTTGCTGGCGTTCCTGCCAGTCCAGGGTTTGCTGTTCGAGCCGGGCGATTTGCTGTTGGTAGTTTTGTTTTTGCTGGTTGAGCTTGTGGACGGCGACTTCCGCCAGCCCGTATTGGCGGTTGGCTTCCAGCAGGGCAAGCTGCGCCTGTTTCAGACGGCCTTGCTGCTCTTGGCGGCTGTGCGCGGTGGTTTGCTGTTGGTGTTCGAGTTCGGCGGCGGCTTCCTGCAAAGTAACGATGTCGTCTGAAAGCCCGTCGGACGTGTGTTGCAACACGGTCTGCTCTTCTGCCAACTGCGCCAGTTCGCGCTCGATGTGTTCGCGGCGGATTTGCCCTTGGTTGATGCGCACCAGAAGTTCGGCGGCGCGTTGCTGCGCTTGACTGTATTGGCGCGTGTGCTGCTGTTGCTGCTGCATCAGGTTTTTATGTTGCACTTCGGACGAGCGCACGGCTGCTTCCGCCTGTTTGAACGCGGCTTCGGCGGCGGAAAGTTCGGGGGCGAGGTTTTCCAGTTCGGACGCGATGCCGTCAAGGCGTGCTTTTTGGGCAATCAGGCTTTCCTGCGCGGGTTTGGCATAGAGCAGGACGCTGACTTTGTCGACCTGATGGCCTTCGGGCGTGAGCCAGATTTGGTGTGCGCCCAAATCGCTTTGATGCGCGAGGGCGTAGCCCAAATCGGGCGCGCACAATACGCCGTCGAGCCAGTGGTGCAATGCCGTCTGAAACGGCGGCTGCGCTTGGATTTGGTTCAGCAATGCCTGTACGGGCAGGGATTTTTTGATGCCGCCGGAGAGGTCGTCTGAAAGCCACGCCGCCTGCCCCTGCGGCAACGGCACGGGCGGGACAAAGCCAGAAGGCACGGCGCGGGCGTGCAGGCGTTCGGCAAGGATGACGGACAAGGCGTGCTGCCACTCGGCGGGCGCGGTGATGTGTTGCCACAGCTGCGGCGCGGCGGTGTGGTCGGTTGCCTGCCAGAAGTCGGCGGCTTCCTGCTGTTGCGACAGGATTTGCGACAACGCCTGCTGCTGCGCCTGCAAGGTGATGTGTTGCTGTTTCAGGCTTTGGAAGCGGTTTGAGGCCGTCTGAAACGCCTCGCGGGAGGCGTGTAGGGCTTCTTCGGCAGCAATGATTTGTTCTTCGTAATGCTCTTGCTGGCTTTGCAACAAGGCGGCGGCTTCCTGCGCGGCAGCGGTTTCAGCTTCGTCGGGCAGGTTCAGGGCTTGGTTTTCCTGTTTCAGACGACCTTTGCGCTCTTCGTGCTTGGCAACGGTTTGTTCGGCATGGGCAAGCTGCTGCTGCTTCAACGCCAACTCGCGGCGGATGCGGTTTGCCTCGTCCTGCTGGGTTTGGAAGGCGGCGTTGAGCGTGGCTTGGGCTTCTTCCAATTCGGGCAGACGCTCTTCGTGTTCGGCAACCTGCATTGCCCATTCCGCCAATTCGGTTTGCTTTTCTTCGACCTGCAACTCGTTTTCTTCCAGCTTCACGCGGATTTGCTGCTGCTCTTGATGAATGCGCTGCATCTGCGCCTGCGCCGCCTGTTTGTCGCGTTCGATGCGTTGGTGCAGGTTTTGCTGATGGCGGATTTGTTCTTCCAAACGGGCAATCTGCTCGCGCAACACGCCGCGTTTGTTGCTCAATTCGTGTACCGCCTGCTGCTGCGACTGCTCGGCGGTCTGCAAGGCGTGGACTTCGTCGTTTAACGCCTGAATCTGCGCAGCGGTTTCGTCTTGCTGCGCCTGCAAAGACTGATGCTGCGCGGTCGCCTTATCTGCGGCGGCAAGCGATTGCTGCCATTGGGCGTAATCGAGCAAATCCTGTTGCTGGTTCAACTGCGCGGTCAGGGATTTGTAGCGTTCGGCGGTTTCCGCCTGTTTCTCGAGCTTTTCCACCTGACGCGCCAACTCGTTCTGCAAATCGCCCAAACGCTGTAAATGCTCGCGTGTGCCTTTCAGACGGCCTTCCGTCTCCTTACGGCGTTCCTTATATTTGGACACGCCCGCCGCCTCCTCGATATAGGCGCGCAACTCCTCCGGCCGCGCTTCGATGATGCGTGAAATCATCCCCTGCTCGATGACGGCATAACCGCGCGCGCCCACGCCCGTACCCAGAAACAAATCAGTAATGTCGCGGCGGCGCACGGTCTGATTGTTGATGAAATAAGTCGATTCTCCCTGACGCGTTAGCTGTCGCTTGATGCTCACCTCGGCATACTGCCCCCACGCCCCCTGCAAACTGTGGTCGCTGTTGTCAAACACCAGCTCCACCGAAGCCCTCGGCGCAGGACGGCGCGTCGCCGCACCGTTAAAAATCACGTCCTGCATACTCTCGCCGCGAAGCTGCTTCGCCGAAGCCTCGCCCAACACCCAGCGCACCGCGTCAATCACATTCGACTTGCCGCAGCCGTTCGGCCCGATGACCGCAACAAGCTGCCCCGGCACATGAATCGTAGTCGGGTCGGTAAAAGATTTGAAGCCGGAGAGTTTGATGTGGGTAAGGCGCATGGCAATGTTTCGAATCGGAAAAGAAGGCGTATTTTAACGGAAATACGCTTATCCGTTGAGAGAAAAGCATCCATAAAGTCCGACTGCTTTTTTATCTTCAAAAGGCCGTCTGAAAAGTTTGTTAAAAAGAAACAGACTAGCTATAGAACTCACTAAAATATTCAAAATAAATTCATATAAAACAATTAACTAAGAAAATATCCACCCAACCATCTTCCCTTTGATTAATTTTTGTACAGAAATGCAAACAAACTGTTTATTTTTTTATGATTTATGGTTATTATCAGATATTAAAGGTTTAAAAATCAGATAAACGATCTCTCCGACCTTTTAATCAAGCGAATAACCATACAGGGAATCTCATGTCAAACATCCAAACCAAACTTAAAACCATCGTTTTTACAGCCATCAGCGCAGCCATCTTGTCCGCATGCGGTGGTGGCGGAGGCGGCGGTTCATCTGCTTTAAGCACCGGCGCAACTCCTACCAATAATACCGGCAACTCTGCTGGCAACAATGGCAATCCTGCCAACAACAGCAATGCCAACACTCCGAAAGCTCCGTCTACTACGCTTACTAACAGTGCCGACAACCTTGCCGAACTGACCGATGAAGCTCCAATCGATCCGGCCAACGTTACCCAGCCTTTGCACACACATTTCATCTCTTCCAAAGGTGCACAGCAATCCAACCCTAACGTACAAATCCGCAAAGATGCCGCAGGCAAAATGTTCCAAACGGACAATCAAGACCGCAACCAAAATGGTCTGATCAGTTCTATTGACTTTAACAGCAATGATGAAGTCAAAATGGACGGCGTTGTATTATTTAATAAGACCTCTAATGGCAACGCAACCCAACCTACATGGACAAGTTACGCTTCTGTTATTGCCAAAGTATATTCAAAAGGCAATACTCAAACTGATGTCAGCGAACAAACGGGCAAGGAGAAAAATACCGAATTCGCATACGGCAAATCAACTTTGGATGACAAAATTGCTGAAGATTATAAAAAATTAAAGGCTGAAGAAGAAAAGCTTGAAAAAGAAGAAAATCCAGAAGCAGGTCCAGTTAACAATAAAAAAGTAACGGAGATCAAAGCAAAGATTGAAGAATTAAAGACTTCACACGCTAAAAATCTTGAAAATCGAACTAAACTAGCAGAAATTAATGAGAATGTTAGCAATAATCTAGCCTATTTCCGTCCAGACCAAGATGGCTTGGTATTCGACAAACAATTCGACGGTGTCTATGTCATCAATTTTGGCGATGGCACAGAAATTGTGTTGCATGATCCTTCTGCGGCCGGCTGGACATATCAAACCTTCGCGCATTACACCGACCCTAAAGGACATGTATACCAAGGCTACCAAAGCCTGGGCGATGAAACTGTCTTCACGACCCTGCCTGCTAAAGGTACAGCCACCTACAAAGGTATTTCTACTGCCTATGTGGTTACCGATAATAACAATCGTCAGTTGACTTCCAATGTCATGGCTATCGTTGATTTCGGCCTCAAAGGTATCCGTTTTGAAACATCAAACTCACACTTCCATACTTTGGAAAATGGTAAGCGCGTATCCAAAGCAGATAAAAACTACGATTTCAAAGGTACGGCAAGCTGGAAAGACGGCAACCTCTTCTCCGGCAAAGTCAGCACGGCCGATGACAAGTTAAGTGGCAACCTGAACGGCAAATTTTACGGCCCCAATGCTGCAGAAATTGGCGGCACTTACGGCTTGAAAAACAAAGATGCAACCGAACACTTAATCGGTGGCTATGGCGCGAAACGTCAATAAATCTACCTAAATAAAAAGGCCGTCTGAAGTTTCAGACGGTCTTTTGTTTTTTAACTTGGATTACACCGATACGGCTGCTTTGATGTGCGGATGCGGATCGTAGCCTTCCAATTCGAAGTCTTCAAATTTGAAGGCAAACAAGTCTTTGACTTCAGGGTTGATTTTCATGGTCGGCAGTTTTCGGAAATCACGGCTTAATTGCAGCTGGGCCTGCTCGATATGGTTGCTGTACAAATGCGCATCGCCAAACGTATGGATAAACTCACCGGCTTCCAGGCCGCACACTTGCGCCATCATCATGGTCAACAATGCGTAGCTGGCGATGTTGAACGGTACACCAAGGAAAATATCGGCGCTGCGTTGGTAAAGTTGGCAGGACAGTTTGCCGTTGGCAACGTAAAACTGAAACAGCGCGTGGCAAGGTGGTAAGGCCATTTCGTCGACCAAAGCCGGATTCCATGCCGATACAATCAGACGGCGCGAGTCGGGATTTTTCTTGATTTGTTCCACCACGTTGGCAATTTGGTCGATATGGCGGCCGTCGGGTGCAGGCCAACTGCGCCATTGGTAGCCGTAAACCGGGCCTAAATCGCCGTTTTCATCCGCCCATTCGTCCCAAATAGACACATTGTTGTCTTTCAGGTATTTGATGTTGGTATCGCCTTTAAGAAACCAAAGCAGCTCATGAATAATCGAGCGCAGATGCAGTTTTTTGGTGGTCAATAGCGGAAAGCCTTCACTCAAATCAAAACGCATTTGGTAACCGAACACGGAACGCGTGCCGGTGCCGGTACGGTCGGATTTGTCGATACCATTGTCGAGAACATGGCGCATAAGGTCGTGATAGGCTTTCATGTGTTTCCTTAATGTATGTGTTGTGGGAATTTCTTGTGTATTGTACCGAATTTTCAGACGGCCTGCCTCTCTGTCTTCAATGGGGCAACCTTCCCCATATTCGCGTAGTACACTCATTAACAATGTTGACAATTCAGCGCTAATTTACACAAATTTATGAGCTGAATTAAATTTTTACAAAAAAATTTTCAACATTTTCTAGTTTAATTACTCGGTATTTTATTTTTATTTAAATCTATTTAATAAAATATTTTTATATATTTTTAATTGAATTTAAAATATAATTCCATTTTTACAAATTGGTAAAAAAATAATGTCAACAATCTAGGTAAAATTTTTCTTGGCAAGTAAAATTTTTACAGCTATATTTCAAAACATAAATATTGAAATATCTCACTCAATAGGAGTAGAAAAATGACTGACCTGAACACCCTGTTTACCAATCTTAAACAACGCAACCCCAACCAAGAACCCTTCCACCAAGCTGTTGAAGAAGTGTTCATGAGTTTGGATCCGTTTTTGGCGAAAAACCCGAAATACACCCAACAAAGCCTACTTGAGCGTATTGTTGAACCGGAGCGCGTGATTATGTTCCGCGTCACTTGGATGGACGACAAAGGCCAAGTCCAAGTCAACCGCGGCTACCGCATTCAAATGAGCTCCGCCATCGGCCCTTACAAAGGCGGCTTACGCTTCCACCCGACCGTCGATTTGGGCGTGTTGAAATTCCTCGCTTTTGAACAAGTCTTCAAAAACGCGCTGACCACCCTGCCTATGGGCGGCGGCAAAGGCGGTTCCGACTTTGATCCTAAAGGCAAATCCGATGCCGAAGTAATGCGCTTCTGCCAAGCCTTTATGACCGAACTCTACCGCCACATCGGCGCCGATACCGACGTTCCTGCCGGCGACATCGGCGTAGGCGGCCGCGAAATCGGCTATCTGTTCGGCCAATACAAAAAAATCCGCAACGAATTTGCTTCCGTCCTGACCGGCAAAGGCCTCGAATGGGGCGGCAGCCTGATTCGCCCTGAAGCCACCGGCTACGGCTGCGTGTATTTTGCCCAAGCCATGTTGGAAACCCGCAACGACAGCATTGAAGGCAAACGCGTGTTGATTTCCGGCTCCGGTAACGTGGCGCAATACGCTGCCGAAAAAGCCATCCAACTGGGTGCAAAAGTATTGACCGTTTCCGACTCCAACGGCTTTGTCCTCTTCCCTGATAGCGGTATGACCGAAGCGCAACTGGCCGCTTTGATCGAGCTGAAAGAAGTACGCCGCGAACGCGTGGCCACTTACGCCAAAGAACAAGGCCTGCAATACTTTGAAAACCAAAAACCGTGGAACATTGCGGCCGAAGTTGCCCTGCCTTGCGCCACCCAAAACGAATTGGATGTAGACGCTGCCAAAATCCTGCTGGCAAACGGTTGCTATGTGGTTGCCGAAGGTGCGAACATGCCGTCAACTTTAGGCGCAGTCGAACAATTTATCAAAGCCGGCATCCTCTACGCTCCGGGCAAAGCCTCCAACGCCGGCGGCGTAGCAACTTCAGGTTTGGAAATGAGCCAAAACGCCATCCGCCTGTCTTGGACCCGTGAAGAAGTCGACCAACGCCTGTTCGACATCATGCACAACATCCACGAATCCTGCCTGAAATACGGCAAAGTCGGCGATAAAGTAAACTATGTCAACGGTGCGAACATTGCCGGTTTTGTCAAAGTAGCCGATGCTATGTTGGCACAAGGTTTCTAAACCTCTATCCAGCCAAACCAAAGGCCGTCTGTTTTCAGACGGCCTTTTTCTTTTCATGCAAATTTTATACGCCCAAATAACCTTCCCTGCTGGAAAGCCATCTTGCCAAATGCGCTTCGACGATTTCAGGGTTTTGTTCGATTAACATGGGCGCGATTTCGCGCGCTTGTTCCAAGAGGTGCAGGTCTTCTTCAAGATTGGCAAAACGCAGCATGGGGACGCCACTTTGGCGCGCGCCGAGAAATTCGCCGGGGCCGCGAATGTTGAGGTCTTGATGGGCGATTTCGAAGCCGTCGGTGTGTTCGTAGATGACTTTCAGCCGCGCTTTAGCGAGTTCGCTCAAGGGTTCGGCAAACAGGAGGACGCACACGCTTTCTGCCGCGCCGCGCCCTACCCGCCCGCGTAATTGGTGCAGCTGCGCCAAGCCCATGCGTTCGGCGTGTTCGATCACCATCAGGGCGGCGTTGGGTACATCTACGCCGACTTCGATGACGGTGGTGGCGACCAAGACGTTCAGATGGCCTGCGGCAAACTGAGCCATGACTTCGGCTTTTTCGGCGGCCTTCATGCGCCCGTGTACCAAGCCGATGTTGAGTTCGGGCAAGGCTGCCTGAAGCTGGGCTAGGGTTTCGGTGGCGGTTTGCAGTTGCAGGGTTTCGCTTTCTTCAATCAGCGGGCAGACCCAGTATGCCTGCTGTCCTTTGCGGCAGATGTTGAGGACGAAGCCTTCGACTTCGGCGCGGCGGATGTTGTTGACTAGGCGGGTTTTAATCGGGGTGCGCCCGGGCGGCAATTCGTCGATGACGGACACGTCCAAGTCGGCGAAGAAACTCATGGCGAGCGTGCGCGGGATGGGCGTGGCGGACATCATCAGCTGGTGGACGTCGCGCCCTTTGCTTTTGAGGGCGAGACGTTGGGCAACGCCGAACCGGTGTTGTTCGTCCACAATCACCAAGCCCAGATTTTGGAACTCGACGTCGTCTGAAAACAGGGCGTGCGTGCCGACGGCGATTTTGACGGTGCCATCGGCGAGTTTGGCTTTGGCTTCATCTTTGGCTTTTTTGCGCTGGCTGCCGGAAAGCCAAACGACTTCAAGGCCTAACGGCTCAAGCCATTGTTTGAACTTGATAAAATGCTGTTCTGCAAGGATTTCAGTTGGTGCCATTACAGCCACCTGCGCGCCAGATTCAATGGCGGTCAAAGCAGACAAGGCGGCAACGATGGTTTTGCCACTGCCGACATCGCCTTGCAGCAGGCGGTGCATGGGGTGGGTTTGCGCCATATCGCGGCAGATTTCGGACACGACTCTTTCTTGGGCATCGGTCAGGGCAAACGGTAAGGCGTGGCGCAAGGCTTGAGTCAATATGCCGTCGCCGCCCAATGCCGTGGCTGAGCCGCTGACACGCTTCTGCCGCGCCAAGCGCATGGAAAGCTGTTGCGCCAAAAGTTCGTCGAATTTAAGCCGCTGCCATGCGGGTAGCGCGCCGTCGGAAAGCTGGTGGATGGTGAAACTCGGCGGCGGCGAATGCAAAAGGCGCAGGCTTTCGGCAAGGTGCGGTAGTTTCAGACGACTCAATAAGGCATCGGGCAGCGTGTCGTGTAGCGGCGTAACGTCCAACGCCGTCTGAATGATGCGACGCAAAGTGGGCTGGTTCAAACCATTTACGGTCGGATAAATCGGCGTGAGGCTTTCCGCCAAACCGCTGCTCTCGGCATCGCGGATTTTGGGATGAATCATCTCGTCGCCGTGAAACCCGTGTTTGATTTCGCCCACGGCTCGGATGCGTTTGCCGACCGCCATCTGTTTCTGGTTGCTGGCGTAAAAGTGGATGAAACGCAAAAAAAGGACGCTGCCGGAACCGTCGGCGATTTGGACAATCAGCTGCTTGCGCGGTTTGAACGTGACTTCCTGATGGATGACCTCGCCCTCAACCTGACACGGCACGCCGATCGGCGCATCCTTAATCGGCATGATGTGCGTCTCGTCCTCGTAACGCAGCGGCAGGTGCAACACCAAATCCCATGCGGTATGGAGGTTGAGTTTTTCGAGCTTCTTAGCAGAGACATCGGTAATTTTGAGCTGTTTTTGGGTTTCGGGCGTCATCTTAAAAGGCAGCTGATTGAAAGTTTGCTGTATTTTATCCGAAAACAAAAAGGCCGTCTGAACGCAATGTTTCAGACGGCCTTCAAAGCTGAATACTTGAAACGAATTAATATTTGAAAATACGCCGGCTATCGAATCAACTTCAGCCATTGTTAGGAAACAGCTTTCAAAAAAGAAGGATATTCAACCCATACTTTTATGAATTTAGCCAATAATGTTTACATACCCAATCATTATCCATTCTCTCTAGAAATGCCAATCCAATTTCAGTTTAACTGTCCGCGGTTCGCCATAGAAATTGTTTTGACCTCGCGTACGGTTGTAGTTATTTTCAAAATACGTCCTGTCAGCCAGGTTAGTTCCTATCAGGCTGATTCTGCCGTGTTTGTGAAAGTCATATTGAACAAAGCCATCTATAAGTCCGTAGCCTCCTTGGCGAATATTGTAAAGGCTACTTGTACGACTTTGTGCAGATATTCCGCCACCCAAGGTTAACTTAGTTTGAGGCAAGCGGTAGCTTGTACCGAGGCGGAACATATGTACCGGCGTGAAGTTACTGAAGTTATACGGGTCGGCAGTCGTATTTTTCTCCAACCGCTCCGCATTGACTTCTGCCGCATTTTTATACTTACTTTTGTTATATGTGTAGCCAACAAAAATACGCCAGTTTTCCGACAATTCGCCAGCCAATTCAAGTTCTGCACCGCTGCTCTTAACCTTACCCACAGGTTTAGCGATGGTTTGGAATGAGCCTCCGTTACTACTAGTATCAGGAACAAATCCGAAATCGACAACGGTACGGTTTTTCTGCTGTAAAACAAACAAGGCAAGCGAAGCATTCAGACGGCCTTGCAAGAACGACCCTTTCCAACCTATTTCATAGTTAGTCCCGATGAGTGGTGGAAGAACGGATTTGCTGGTTACATCAACGTTATCCTGTTGTTTAAAAATCTTAGTATAGCTGGCATACAGGCTTTGTTGCGGCGTCAGGTCGTAGGTAATGCCTGCATATGGCGTAAACCGATGACTTTGCATTTTTGAGGTGTAGTGTTCTTTGTCGATTTTGTTACTGCTCTCAGTTTGGAATGCCGTAGCAGGCTGGCCGTAGCGTACAGGCATTTCTTTGGCTTGTGTGGTTTCATAACGCGTATAGTGCATACCACCCAAGAGATGTAGGCGGTTGGTTGCATTAAAGCGGGTGCTGACAGTCAAAGAATGTGTTTTATTCGTGTTAAGGTATTTCGAATAATTGTATAACGCCGGAACATGATCATCTGCAACCTGAACAGTTTTCCACAACGGCGTTTTCAGATATTGGTTTGCCCATTTCAAATTTCCCTCTTCATCCCGCTCCTGTATTTTGTTTCCATTTGCATCCAATTCGTAAACAGGATCTTGCACCATTACGCGCTCACCATTGTCGTTGACTGTCCAGACAGGCTTACCCTCTGCATCCAAACGGGGAGTATATTTGGTAACATGCGCGCCACTACATTCCGGCACATAGATTTTGTTATTACCTTTTTCGTTATAAATATGCCAATCTGGTTCGACAATGCCTTTTTCTAAAGGATTACGCTCCGGACCATCGGGATGAATGCCGCAACTGCCTGCACCTGCATAACCTTGAGGACGGACAAAATAACGGTTTTGATATATTTCCGTATAGGCAGAACGGATTTTTTCATTGTTATACGCATAACCGATAAAGAAATCATGTTCACGTCCAAGCAGGCGGTAGTTACCTGTCAGATCCAGCTTAAAGCCCCATTGCACATCATGTTTGGTATAGTGCAACGGCATGAAGTTGTAACGGCGGTTGTATGTGTGGCGAAGATTGTATGCTGAGTCGTATAGACGGTTGGGAAACAGGCCTTCTGCATTGTTAATAATGCCTTGCTTTGCAAGCTCCTTATCAACAAACTCTTTTTTATCTACTTCTACACCCGGATCCTGCCAGTCGTTGCACAGGAAATCCAAACCAATGTCCTGCATACATTGATCAAAACCTGCCCGACGTGCTGCCGCCCTTTGGGAGCGATATTGTTCAAAAGCAGATGCATCGAAATGATGGGCAACGTAATCTGCTTTTTTCTCTTCATATGTTTTCGTGACGCCATCACGATATTCTTTTAATTTTGCCAACGCCTTGTCTTTAGGCTCAAAAGGGATCACCTCTCCCTTTTCAGTTAGGAAACCTGTTGCCGCAGATGCTGAAATACCTGCCGCGTGTTCGTTTTTCAGAAAAAATTGTCCGACTTTGGCATCTGAATCATTACGCGTATAAGAAATTTCGGCATTGAGTTGCCATCCATTGTCAAAGACATGTTTGAAACCGGAAAAAATATTGTATTTATCAGCATTCAGGCGTGACCATGAGGTTTCACCCAAATAAGTATTACGTGGCAATTTCAAAGGATTGTTACAAGCCGGACTGGAGCTGAAGGCCGCAGTTTTTTGATCCTCACAAGGTAAAATCACGCCGGCAAAATCGGGAATATCTTTATTTTTCTGATAAGTACCACCCAAAGTCAGCATACTGTTATCACTCAAATCCGTATCGATCACGCCATAAACCATGTCTTTCTTGTTCCATACACCCTCTTTAAAAGAACGGTGGTCCTCATGAACACCAACCAGCCTACCACGTACCGTATGTTCATTATTCAAGCTTCCAGATACATCCAAAGCCAAACGCTTGCTGCCCCTATGGTCAGTGCTGATTTCACCTGTATGCTTAAACAGAGCTGTTGGCCGCTTACGGATTAAATTAATGGTTCCACCCGGTTCAGAATTGGACTGAGTAAGACCGGTTGCACCTCTGACAACCTCAATGTGATCATAAACAGCCAGGTCTGTACTGGGTGAGACATCGATTTTTGCCGTATAGCCCGAACGTCCAGACACATTAGTAGTAATACCGTCTTCACCAATCTGATCAACATAGAAACCACGAGACAAAAAACGAGTTTGTAGGCCCGAATCGCGAACCACGTTGATTCCCGTAGTGTTTTTCATTGCATCTTCTAAAGAATATATTGCTTTATCATCTAGCTGCCGACGCGTCATTACGCTCACCGACTGCGGCGTATCCTTGCCTGAAATACGCAACCCAGTCGCCGTTGCCATCGTTCCGATTGTATAAGACTGACTGCGCTCGGTATTACTTTGTGCCTGCCGTTTGCCACTGACCTTGACCGTATCCATATCTACATGTTCAACTTCTTGATGTCCCGTATCTGCAAAAACAGTTTGGCAAGGCAGCACTAATAACAAACAAATTGTTTTCATTTGAAAATCAGGTTTCACAACTATTTCCTTAATTAATAGAATCTACTTACTGGATAAAATTCTAATTTATTGATTTTAAATGGTATATAAACCTATAAAATTAAAAATATTATCGTAATGATAAACGGTATCATTATATACTTATTACATTAATATATGAACTTTTTTTATTATAGATTTTTCTTATGTCCTAATTTTCAAATAAAAAAGGCCGTCTGAACGCAATGTTTCAGACGGCCTTAATTTAGGTATAACGCGATTAAGCGTTAGCTCCCTGTTGCTCTTGGTAGATTGCTTCGAAGTTGATCGGAGCAAGCAGTACAGGTGGGAAGCCAGCGCGGGTTACGCTGTTGGAAATGGCTTCGCGTGCGTAAGGGAACAGGATGTTCGGACAAGCAACGCCCAGCAGCAGTTGTACGTCTTCTTCAGGAATGTTTTCCAAACGGAAGATGCCGCTTTGGGTAACTTCGTTCAAGAACATGGTGCGCTCTTCGTTCAGTTTGGCAGTTACGGTCACGGTAACGTCAACGCTGTAGAAGCCGTCTTCCAGTTTGGTGTTGCCGGTAGAAACGCGCATATCGACTTCAGGCTCGCCTTGTTCCAAGAAGATTTGTGGTGCGTGAGGCACTTCCAAAGACAAGTCTTTTACATACAGACGCTCAACGCTGAATACGGGTTGCAATTCTTCGCTCATTTTATTTTCCTAAGTTAAGGGTTAAGGATTCAGTAATTCGTCCAACTTGCCTTCCTGCTGCAAGCGGTACAAATCAGTAAAGCCACCGACATGGGTGTCGCCGATAAAAATCTGCGGCACGCTGCGCTGACCGGAAAGCTGCTGCATTTCGGCAAAAACTTCCGGATTGCCGTCGATGCGGATTTCGTTGATTTCTTTCACACCCACCGCCTGCAACAGCCTTTTCGCCATGGTGCAGTACGGGCAATATGGACCGGTATAAACAGTAACGGTTTGCATGATTTCTTCCAAAATACCAATGTTCATGACTATATGGGCATAGGTGCTATTTTACAAGTATTCCCGCCGTACGGTTGTAAAAAACATTCAGACGGCCTCTTGGCCATAAACATTTGTGCAGATGCGGAAAAACCATAATTAAAGTATGATAAGCGCTTTCGCAGAATGACTTTTGCCATTTGTTTTTTGGAGAAGAACACATCGCAAAAGTTTTTCTATTCAAAATCAGGTATCGCCATGCTTTCAGGAATTCCCATCCCCAAGGACGCCGTGCGTCCGCCCGAAACCGTCCTCGTCAACATTACGCCGCAAGAAACGCGTGTGGCTGTTTTGGAAGAGAACAATATCTGCGAGCTGCACATCGAGCGCAACAGCGGCCATAGCTTGGTCGGCAATATTTATTTAGGCGTCGTCAAACGCGTCCTTCCCGGCATGCAAAGCGCGTTCATCGATATCGGCTTGGAACGCGCTGCGTTTTTGCATATTGTCGACGTCCTCGAACAACGCCGCAATCCGGACGAAACCCAACGCATCGAACACATGCTCTTTGAAGGCCAGTCTGTCTTGGTTCAGGTCATTAAAGACCCCATCAACACCAAAGGCGCGCGCCTATCCACCCAAATCTCACTGGCCGGCCGTTTCCTCGTCCATCTTCCGCAAGAAGACCACATCGGCATTTCCCAACGCATCGAGGATGATGCCGAACGCAGCAGTTTGAGGGAGCGCCTCAACAATCTGCTGCCCGAAAACGCCTGCCACGGCTACATCATCCGCACCAACGCTGAAAACGCCTCCGATGAGCAACTGCAATCAGACATCAACTATCTGACCAAAGTGTGGGAACACATTCAAAAACAAGCGAAAATCCAGCCGCCCGAAACCCTGCTCTATCAAGATTTGCCTTTGAGCCTGCGCGTTTTGCGCGATATGTTCAGCCTCGATACGCACAAAATCCTGGTTGATTCCACCGAAAACCACCGCCGCATGACCCAGTTTGCCGAACAATACGTTCAAGGCGCATTAGGCAGAATCGAGCTGTTCAAAGGCGAACGCCCCCTATTTGAAACCCACAACATCGAGCAGGAAATCGCCCGCGCCCTGCAACCGCGCGTCAATCTCAACTTCGGCAGCTACCTCATCATCGAGTCCACCGAAGCCATGACCACCATCGATGTCAACACCGGCGGCTTTGTCGGCGCGCGCAATTTTGATGAAACCATCTTCCGCACCAACCTCGAAGCCTGCCACACCATCGCCCGCGAACTTCGCCTGCGCAATCTCGGCGGCATCATCATCATCGACTTCATCGATATGGCGCAGGAAATCCACCGCGAAGCCGTCCTGCAAGAGCTTGCCAAAGCCCTCAGTTTCGACCGCACCCGCGTCACCCTCAACGGCTTTACCAGTCTGGGCCTTGTCGAACTGACCCGCAAACGTTCGCGTGAAAACTTAAGCCAAATCCTCTGCGAACCCTGCCCTTCCTGCCAAGGCCGAGGCCGTCTGAAAACTCCGCAAACCGTGTGCTACGAAATCCAACGCGAAATCGTCCGCGAAGCGCGCCGCTACGATGTCCAAGCCTTCCGCATTTTGGCCGCTCCGAATGTCATCGACTTGTTCCTAGACGAAGAATCACAATCGCTGGCGATGTTGATAGACTTTATCGGCAAGCCGATTTCACTGGCAGTCGAAACCGCCTACACGCAGGAACAATACGATATTGTGTTGCTGTAAAAATAAAAGGCCGTCTGAAAACTTTTCAGACGGCCT
>NZ_KV810182.1:342055-523442 GCF_001812725.1 Neisseria sp. HMSC067G12
TAAAAGGCCGTCTGAAAACTTTTCAGACGGCCTTCTTGTTTGAGTAAATAAAGATTACGGTTTCACTACTTTACCGTTGATTTTAACGGAAGTCAGTTTCAGGTTGTAGGTTTTGCCGTCATCGGTATAACTGATTTGCGCAGGGATATTGTCGATATCGGAAGCAAACGAGTAAGTAACGGTATCGTCGCCGCGGCGGACGCGATATTTGCTCACCGGCGTTGTACCGCCGTTCAGTTTATAGCTTTCGCTGCCGATTTTGTTCATGCTGCCGACGGTGTACAGTTTTTTACCGTTGGTAATTTTCAAACCTGACGGCAGGCGCACGTCATTGGCGGCCAGTTGCCATGCCAAAGTGAACAAGTCCATGGCCGGACCGGATTTTTCAGTTTTCAAATCACCTGCTTTGCCGTAAGTGATGTTGCCGCCGGAGAATTTGGCCTCGGCATACAATTTACCGCCACGTACATCTTTGTAGTAAGACGGATGCAGGGTCGTGCCGTTGATGCTGCCGCCGGATTCAAAGCGGATATTGTAAAGCGGTACTTTGATGGTAGAAACGATTTTGTATTGGCTGCCGCTGCGTGTGAAGGTCATGGTCGCAGGAATACCGTAGCTGCCTGAGTATTGCAAAACGGCAGATTGCGGCAATTCGGCGGCTTGTGCGCCGATAGAGGTAGTGAGCAGGGAAAGTGTCAATAAGGTTGTTTTAATCGGTTTCATGATGTTTTCCTTGTGTGTATGGTGTTTTAATTAAGCCAACAGGCTTTGACCGGCGGCATTGCGTTGTGCATTCAAAACGCGATTGCCTTCGATTTTCAGACGGCCTGCAACAAAGTCAGCAACGGCTTGCGGGAAAAGCTGGTGTTCAACCGTCAGCACGCGTGCGGCAACATCGTCAGCGGTATCGCCGTCCAAAATAGGAACAATGCCTTGAGAAATAATCGGGCCGCAATCCAGCTCGGGCGTTACGAAATGGATGGTGCAGCCTGCCACTCGGCAACCTGCTTCCAATGCGCGTTCGTGGGTGTGCAGACCGGTGAAAGAAGGCAGGATGGACGGATGGATATTGATCAGGCGGTTTTCATAATGGGCGCAGAATTCTGGAGTCAAAATGCGCATAAAGCCCGCCAATACAACCAAATCTGGCTGATAGGCATCGATTTTCTCCATCATGGCCTGATCAAATGCCAGACGCGAGTCGAAGTTTTTATGGTTCAAACTGTCGGTGGCAATACCGCGCTCTGCCGCCCATGCCAATCCGGCTGCGGTCTCGCTGTTACTCAATACGGCTGCAATGTTGGCATCGGGAATATCAGCATTCACAATCGCCTGCATATTGCTACCGCGTCCGGAAATAAGGATGACGATATTTTTCATCATAATTCCTTGTTAGTTTGGAACGAAGGCCGTCTGAAACGGAATTTTTTCAGACGGCCTATTATCCGTTGTTTAAGGGCGTAAGCCTTGATTCGGATTATTGAACTTTTTGTACGTCAACTTGTACAGGTTGTTGTGCAGCGGCATCAGGCGCGCCGACTTTAACCAGTTTCACGTCGAATACCAAAGTGGCGTTCGGGCCGATTTTATCGCCGGCGCCCACTTCGCGGTAAGCCAATTTGGCCGGGATGTAGAATGTTGCTTCGCCGCCTTCTTTCAAGAGTTGGATACCTTCAGTCCAACCTGGAATCACTTGGCTTACAGGGAAGCTGACTGGGCCGCCGTTGGCTTTGCTGCTGTCAAATACGGTACCATCAATCAGACGGCCTTCGTATTCAACGGTAACCATGTCGTCTTTAGTTGGTTTTTTACCTTCGCCTTCTTTGGTAATTTTGTATTGTAGACCGGAAGCGCTGGTTTTCACGCCTTCTTTAGTCGCGTTTTCTTTCAAGAACGCTTCGCCTTTTTCCAAGTTTACTTTGGCATCTTCAGCACGTTTGGCAGTAGCTTTTTCTTGTTGCTCTTGCAGGAATTTCATCATCACTTCCTGAGCTTGGGCTTCAGTCATTTTGACTTCTTTACCTTCAAACATGGCTTCCATGGCTTCGGTGAAGACTTTCAAATCGATTTCCGTACCTTGGTCTTTCATTTGTTTCAATGAACGGCCGATGTCCACACCCATTGCGTAGCTGGCTTGTTGGGCAGTAGAACCGATGGCAGAAGCATCTGCAGTCGCACTTGAAGCTGCGGAAGCAGCTGGGGCATCTTTAGCGGCAGTGTCTTTTTGGTTGCAAGCAGTCAGTGCCAACAAAGCAGACAAAGCCAATGCGCTGAATTTGAAAGTTTTGTTCATGATTATGTCTTTTCCGGAAAGGTCAAAAAAGGGGATTATAGCTGAGTTTGATTGAAATGGAATCAAGGTGGATTAAAATTTGTAAAGGCTCTTATCAAAAACATCAAGGCCGTCTGAAAACAGGTTTCAGACGGCCTACTCTTAGCTATTGGTCAAACGATTAATACCAGCCGCGCAGTTTCATTGCTTTCTCAACACGACGGATACTCATCATGTAAGAAGCAGTACGCAGGTCGACATCGTATTCTTGAGCCAAGTTCCAAATATCGCGGAACGCACGGCGCAGGACAACGGTTTCTTTCTCTTGAACTTCGTCAAACTCCCAGTAGTAGCCTTGCAGGTTTTGTACCCATTCAAAATAAGATACAACCACGCCGCCGCAGTTTGCCAAAATGTCAGGAACAACCAATACGCCGTTTTGACGCAGGATAACGTCGGCCTCTGGAGTAGTCGGACCGTTTGCACCTTCAACCACGATTTTCGCGCGGACTTTGCCTGCATTTTCGGAAGTCAATTGATTTTCCAATGCACAAGGGGCGAGTACGTCCACATCCAAAGCCAAAAGTTCGGCATTGCTGATTTCTTTACCGTAGCCGGCTTCATTGGTGATGAAACCTTTGGTTTGGAATTCTTTAATGATTGCTTCCATATCCAAGCCGTTTTCGTTGTAGATGGCAACGTCAACAGTAGATACGGCAACGATTTTCGCACCGGCTTTGTGTGCATAGTAACCGGTGTGGTAGCCCACATTACCGAAACCTTGAATGGCATAAGTGGCACCCTTCACGTCTTTGCCCAGTTTTTCCAAAGCTTGGACGGCGGCGAAGTTTACGCCGTAACCGGTGGCTTCAGTACGCGCCAAGGAACCGCCAAACTCAACCGGTTTGCCGGTGAACACGCCCGGTGCGGAATGTTTTACCACGTTTTCATAGGCATCAACCATCCAAGACATGATTTTGCCGTTGGTGTTCACATCAGGGGCAGGAATATCAATTTTCTCGCCGATCAACGGAGAAATAGCTTCGGAATAAGCGCGGGCGATGCGTTCTAATTCCGCTTCGGAATAGTTACGCGGATCCAAAGTGATACCGCCTTTACCACCGCCGTAAGGAATACCGGCCACGCAGCATTTGATGGTCATCCAGATAGACAGGGCTTTAACCTCGTCCATATTCACATGAGGGTGGAAACGCACGCCGCCTTTGTAAGGGCCGACGGCATTATTGTGTTGTGAACGGTAGCCGGTGAAGTTTTCTACTGTACCGTTGTCGAGTTTGACAGGGAAGTTGACTTCCAAAACACGTTGCGGCTTTTTCAAGATTTCAAATACTGCTGGGTCGGCATTCAGGCGATCGCAGGCAATTTTCACTTGTTTTTGTGCAATTTCAAACGGATTCAGTGTTTCTTTAACAGCAGATGCGGACATGTATTTTTCCTTTTCATACACATGATTAGACGAGAGCCATACTTGTTACTATATACAAAAACAGGAAAAAATGTAATAGCATGTAGTCGATAAAAAGCAAATCTATTCATTTATATATAAATTTAGTTTGAGGCCGTCTGAAAATATCGGCACGCCGACCAAAAAATTTTCAGACGGCCCAGTATAAATGCTCATCAAACTATTCAAAAAAGCACACAAACCCTTTGTTTTTTAATGCCTACCAAATCACCCTTTTTGTTGACAAAATCCCTTTCACATTCCCAATAGGCTGACAGCCTTACACCAGCAAAAATTGTTAACAATTTAAACAAATATCCCTTTTAAAGAATCAGCAAAACATCGGCAAATCAGGCAAACAATGTTAAAATAACCGCTCAAAGTTAAAATAACCGCTCAAATAATATGACAGAAAGCTACTCAATGACCACTGCTGCTTTAGAACACGTTCAAGCCGTTGCCTTTGATTTGGACGGTACCTTATGTGATTCCGTTCCCGATTTGGCCGCAGCAGCCCAAGCCATGTGTGCGTACTTGGGTTTACCTGTTTTACCTACCCAAACGGTTGAAAGTTATGTCGGCGACGGCATCAGCAAGTTGGTTCATCGTGTCATTACCAATGATCGTGAAAAAGAAGCCGATCCTGAAATCTGGGAAAAAGGTTTTGTTTTCTTTATGAAATATTATCGCAAGCACTTGAGCGACTTTACCCGCCCCTACCCTGAAACCGAAGCCGGCCTCGGCCTGCTCAAGTCCTTGGGTATTCCATTGGTTGTCATTACCAACAAAAATGAAATTCTAGCTGCTGAGCTGCTGAAAAAGCTTAATCTCGACGGCTACTTCAGCCTGGTTCTCGGCGGCGACAGCCTGACTGAGAAAAAACCCAGCCCATTGCCGCTTCAACATGCGGCCGAAGTTTTGGGCATCGACGTTGCCAATATGCTGATGGTGGGCGACTCCAAAAATGACATTATTGCCGCCAAAGCGGCCGGTTGCTTCAGCGTCGGCGTAACATTCGGCTACGGCGACATGACCTTGCTCTCTCAAGATAAAGCGACCAAACCTGATTTGTTGATTCGCGCCCTGCCTGAAATCTACGAAAATCTACAACCGCAAAAAAATAAAGACGAAGAATAATTCGGCTTTATTTTCAGACGGCCTTTTCGGCTATTTTTCCAATCAGGCCGTCTGAAAATGTAATTCAATGTAGTCACTTCACCTCCACCATATCCCATGAGACCCCCTAAAACCTTACGTGCCCGCGCCTTGGATATTCTTTCCCGTCAGGAAGTCAGCCGTGTCGGCTTGAAACGTAAACTGGCCCCACACGCTGAAAGCGAAGAAGAATTGGAAAAGGTTTTGGACGAATTCGCCGAACGAAATTGGCAATCCGACCAACGTTACGCAGAAGCCTATATTCACAGCAAGAGCAACCGTTACGGCACGCTCCGCCTCAAGCAAGCCTTGGCGCAACAAGGTATCGATGCAGACGACTGTCAGGAGTTCCTACCCGATAGGGAGGACGAGCTGCAAACCGCCATTTCCGTCTTACGTAAAAAATTCAAGCAAGAAGCTCAAGATTTAAAAGAAAAACAAAAACAAGCGCGTTTCCTTGCCTATCGTGGCTTTGGTGCTGACACCATTCAGACGGCCTTAAAAACCGCGTGGAATGAAGACGAAGACTTCTATCAATAATCATTCCCACTTGAATCTTTGCTTCTATCGGCGTACCCTTACGCTTTTATTCGATAATTATCAGAGCTTCATCATGTCCGACAAACCACACGATACACCTAATCCCCTACTCGAAGACGAACGCAAAAATCCTGTTTACCGCTTGGGTCAGGCAGTAGCCGGATTCATGTTGCTGGTTTGGGCAGGCGTTTTGGCCTTGGTTTTCTTCTTGGTTTTCCGTTTTTGGTTGAATTAAACCCAATCCAATTACAAAAAAGCCATAAACCCTCTTAAAAAGAAGCCAACAGCTTTTATTTGCAAACATCAAAAAGGCCGTCTGAAAACACTTTCAGACGGCCTTTGCTTATAACGAGATTATCCTCGAATCACTTTGCGGATATTCGGATTGGCATGCATTGCATGAATAATCTGATTAACCTGATCCAAGTCTTTGACTTTAATTGTGAATTTAAATTCCACAAAACCTTCCGTTCCTGCTTGCGCTTTGGTTGGCGTATCGACAGATTCGATATCCGCACCGGAATTGGAAATCGCTTGCGCCATTGAGGCGAGCAAACCATGCGCATCTTCGGATTTGACATTGAGGATGGTGCGGTACGTTTGATTGCGCATACTGTCCCAACCGGCATCGAGTTGCTCTTCCGGATCGGCTTTGACCAAAGTTTGACAGGTATCACGGTGGATAATCATACCCTTGTCTTTAACCAATAAGGCGCGGATCGCATCGCCTGGAATCGGATGGCAACATTCGGCAAAATGAATCCGGCCGGTTTCCTGATCGTTGACTTTGATCGGGCTGAGTTTGACTGTACTGCCAAAATGTTGGCCTGCCAACTCGGCAATGTGCATGGCAACGTGTACCGGCAAAGTATGCCCCATACCGACATTGTAGAGGACCTCTTCAAACGAGGTTTGTTTGGTATTCAAATCGGCAAGGTATTTTTCTTTGAGGTCGTCTGAAAGCAGAATGTCTTTAGGCAACAGGCTGGATAAAGCTTTTTGCAGCAGGTTCTCACCCAAAACAACGGCATCGTGACGATTCAGATTTTTAATGTATTGGCGGATGGCACTGCGCGCACGGCTGGAAACGGTAAAATTCAGCCATGCCACATTAGGCTTGGCGTGTTCGGAAGTAATGATTTCTACCGTATCACCGGTTTTCAGCTTGGTGCGCAACGGCATCATGACGTTATTGATACGCGCGGCAACGGTTTTATGACCGATATTGGTGTGAACGGCATAGGCAAAGTCAATCGGCGTCGCACCTTTAGGCAAGGTAAGGATATCGCCTTTCGGGGTAACGATATAGACTTCGTTGGGGAACAAATCGACTTTGACATGCTCCAGAAACTCGATGGCATTTGAGCTGCTGGCCTGCAGGTCAAGAATATTTTTCATCCATCGGTTCATATGGAGGACGGCTTGGTCCGGAGTATTTTCACCGGATTTGTAAATCCAATGGCCGGCAATACCGCCCTCAGCCACAGCGTCCATTTCACGCGTACGGATTTGCACTTCGATCGGTAAACCGTAAGGACCGACCAAAGTCGTGTGCAGGCTTTGGTAGCCGTTGCTTTTCGGAATAGCGATATAGTCTTTAAAACGGCCGGGCTTGGGGTGGTATAAATTATGCAATGCACCCAACGCGGCATAACAGGCAGGAATATTGTTTACAATGACCCGAAAGCCGTAGATATCCATTACTTCGGCAAAACGCAGTTTTTTAGCCAGCATTTTTTGATGAATGCTGTATAAGTTTTTCTCGCGGCCTTTGATTTTGGCTTCAATATTGACACCGACCAAACGCTGACCGAATGCACGCAACACTTTGCCGACAACATCGCGGCGATTTTTGCGGCTGTTGTCCATGGCTTTTTTCAGGGTTTCGTAGCGTCTTGGGTGGAGGTTTTGGAACGATAAGTCTTGAAGCTCTTGATACGCATTGTTCAGGCCAATGCGATTGGCGATTTGAGCATAGATTTCGAGGGTTTCTTTGGCGATGCGGCGGCGTTTTTCCGGACGCATAGAGCCAAGGGTGCGCATATTATGCAATCGGTCGGCCAGTTTGACGACGATAACACGCACGTCTTTAGTCATGGCGAGGATAAGCTTACGGAAACTTTCCGCCTGATGCTCGGCATGATCTTCAAATTTGAGTTTTTCCAGTTTGGAGAGGCCGTCTACCATTTCGGCAATGGTATCGCCGAATTCTGCCGCCATTTCGACTTTGGTTACACCCGTATCTTCCAATACATCGTGCATAACGCCCGCGCAAAGACCTTGAACATCCATATGCCAAATCGCAAGCTGCGTGGCAACGGCGAGAGGATGGGTGATGTAGGGTTCGCCGCTTTTACGGGTTTGTCCGTCATGGGCGTGGAAAGCGTAGGCAACGGCTCTTTCAAGCTCGGCCTGCTCATTGGTATTGAGATAGGATGCGGTGCGAAACAGAAGCTCGCGCGCTTCTGCTGTCAGCGGGTCATAGGGGGCGGTAGGCAGTGGGGCTGGCATTTTCAGACGGCCTTTTATGGCTATTTTTTTAAGCCGTCAGACTGTATCGGTTGTTATATCGCACCGATACAGTCCGCGCGGCGGTTTTATCGGTTTGCCGGTTGGTTTACTTATTGCGGGTCAGCAGCTCGGTTCCGATTTGTCCAGCAGCGATTTCGCGCAGGGCGGTTACGGTTGGTTTGTTGTTGCGGATGTCGTCAACCAAAGGCGTATTGCCGTTTTCGAGCTGGCGTGCGCGACGGGCGGCAACGAGGGTAAGGTCGAAGTGGTTAGGGATTTTACCTGTGCAGTCTTCAGTAGTAATACGGGCCATGTTTGCTTGCTTTCTTTCTATGTTTCAAATAAACGGTTATTTTCGCTGTTTTTTACGAATTTTCCAACAGGTTTGAAATAAATCCCTGTTGAGAGGATTTTTTCAGACGGCCTGCTTTAATAATGTGGAACAAATCGGCTTCGGCACGATCCAAATCGTCATTCACGACGACGTAATCGAACAAAACGGATTGCTCAATCTCATGTCGGGCTTTTGAAAGACGTGTTTGAATAACTTCTTCGCTGTCTGTACCACGGCCGATCAAACGTTGTGCCAATACTTCAAAGGAAGGCGGCAGGATAAAAATACTGCTGGCTTCAGGCAATGATTTACGCACTTGCGCCGCACCTTGCACATCAATTTCCAAAATTACATCATAGCCCTCTTCGCTCAACGAATTCACGCCGGCAATGCTGGTGCCGTAATAGTTGCCGAACACATTGGCGTGTTCCAAAAAGGCTCTTTGATCAATCAGTGATTCAAATTCTTCTTTGGGAACAAAGTGGTAATGCACGCCATGTGTCTCACCCTCACGTGGCTGGCGCGTGGTATGAGAAATGGAAACACGGATGTCGTCATGATTTTTCAACAGGCGCGACACCAAGGTCGTTTTACCTGTGCCGGAAGCGGCAGAAATGATGTAAATATTGCCTTTTTTATGATTTTGCATGGTGGTTCAGCCGATGGTATGTACCTGTAAATTATAACACAACACAATGTTTCTCGGAATTTCAGACGGCATGTTGCAAAATTTGGCTATTGTATCGATTAATTTGGCAAGTCCGCATATGACCGCTACAATATCGTGTTAAAAACTTTTTGATTTCGGAATGTCAAGATGTTGATTCATCCTGAAGTAATGGGCGTAGAGGCTTTGGCGGACAAAATCCGTAAAATTGAAAACTGGCCGCAAAAAGGGATTTTGTTTCATGACATTACTCCCGTTTTGCAAAGCGCAGAATATTTCCGCCTGCTGGTCGATTTACTGGTTTACCGCTATATGGGGCAAAAAGTTGATGTCGTTGCGGGCTTGGATGCGCGCGGCTTCATCATTGGCGCAGCTTTGGCCTATCAGCTGAACGTCGGCTTTGTCCCCATCCGCAAAAAAGGCAAACTGCCGTTTGATACGGTTTCTCAAAGTTACGCTTTGGAATATGGCGAAGCAACGGTAGAAATCCATACCGACGCCATCAAGCCGGGCGCACGCGTTTTGTTGGTAGATGATTTGGTGGCAACTGGCGGCACAATGCTGGCAGGTGTCGAGCTGATCCGCAAATTAGGTGGCGAAGTAATCGAAACGGCTGCCATTCTGGAATTTACCGACTTGGACGGCGGCAAAAAAATCCGTGAAAGCGGCGTGCCGTTATTTACCCTGTGCCAAAACAAAGGCTGTATGTAATAAAAAACCGCAAGCTAATCAGCCTGCGGTTTTTTATAATCAAAATTATTCGAGAACGTATCCGTCCGTATCCCAGAAAGTTTTTTTCACCAACTGGTCGTCTTTATAAACTAGCTCAGATTTCTTCGCACCATCATCATACCAATCCAAAATAATGCCACTGCGTTTACCGTTGCGAATACTCAATTCAGACACGATGCGGCCATTTTCATCCCAACTAATGATCTCCGTCGGTTTGTCATTGCTCATCATCATTTCAGTTTTCGGACTGCCGTCTGAATACCATTGTTTCCAATGGCCATTGGCTTTATCATGCTTAAACTGAATTTCGCTTTCTTTCACGCCATTTCGGTAATAGCGCGAACCCACGCCCTCACTCAAGCCATTTTGATAAGGCATTACTGCGGATTTTTTGCCGTTTGGATACCAGTTGACCCACTCGCCATGCGGTTTGCCGTTGCGATAGCTGCCAACCATCTTTTTCTGACCGTTGAAATGCCACAGGGTTAATGTGCCATTATCCAACGCCGGCACAAAAACCTTAATCTGACCGGCAGGTACTTCATAAGGATCAGAATATTTTTTCATCGATGGATAGTAAAAATCCTGCACCTGTGCCTTACCTGCCTCAATCTTGTATTGGCGGACATAAGCAACCGAAGGCATGGTCGCCGTCAGTTTACCGTTTTGATTGAAATAAACGGTATGTTGCTGGGCAAAGGCGGCAACGGGCATACTGAACAAAGCAGCAGCCAACAGGCCTGATTTTAAATAATTATTCATAATATGGAGTTTGGCAGTATATGTTCTACAAAAAGTCAGTAATAAAAATCTACCGGCATTTAAATCTATGACAAATATTATAAGCCATAGTTTCAAAGCCTGCTTGGATTTCATATTCGGCATACCATAGGAATTTGTATTTTCTTAAAATATTAAAAATTTTATAAAACAAAGGCCGTCTAAAACTTTTTCAGACGGCCTTTATTTTATTTATATCAAAATAATCTATTCTTCACCCAATAATTGCTCGCGGGTCAACAAGAATACAAACCCATCGCCACCGCTGGTTTCCAACCAAGTAAACGGTAATTCGGGATAAGCCGCTTCCAATACTTCACGATTGTGACCGATTTCAACCAGCAATACACCTTTTGGATTCAAATATTTCGCCGCTTGCAGAATGATTTGACGTGTAGCGTCCAAACCATCTTCGCCACTACCCAAAGCCAATTCCGGCTCGTGCAGGTATTCATCAGGCAACGCTTCCACTGATTCCGCGTCGACATAAGGCGGATTGGAAACAATTAAGTCGTATGTTTCATCCAAACCTTCGAATAAATCGGTATGCACCAAGCTGATGCGGTCTTCCAAACCATAATCTTCAATATTGATGGCGGCTACTTCCAGCGCATCCAAGCTTAAATCAACGGCATCGATTTGTGCATCAGGATAGTGGTGCGCCATTTGGATAGCCAAACAGCCGCTACCGGTACACAAATCCAAAGCTCGATGCACCAACTCATCGTGTTCAATCCAAGGACGGATACCGTCGCCAAGCAATTCATAAATGAAAGAACGAGGCACAATAACGCGCTCATCGACATAAAAATCAAACTCACCCTGCCATGCCTGATGCGTCAGATACGCGGCAGGAATATGCTCAACTGCGCGGCGTTCGATAATGGACAACACTTCCTCCTTCTCACTTTGCAACAATTTGGCATCCAAATAAGGCTCCAACATATCCAAAGGCAGGTTCAAAGTGTGCAAAATCAAATAGGCTGCCTCGTCATGGGCATTATCACTTCCGTGTCCGAAAAACAGTCCGGCATCATTAAAACGGCTGACGGCAAAACGCAATAAATCGCGAACAGTAGTCAGCTCTTGAGCAGCTTGGTTGAACATAATGTTTTGTCTTGTCAATTTAAGAATGTTGAAATTATAACAGAAAGGCCGTCTGAAAACTTTTCAGACGGCCTTCGATTTAATTCAGCTTAAGATTATTTATCGCGGCTGAATACGATTTTGGTAGCTTGGATAGCAACGCAGACAGCACCACCGATGAAGATCAAGTCAGCAGCGGTACGAACCCAACGCAGGGTATCCAAGATTTCCATTTGCAGGAACTCTTCGCTACGTGCATACCACAGACCATGAGTGATAGAAGCGTAAGCTTGAATCACGCCAACCGGCAACAGGCTGATGGCAATCATACCCACCAGACCGCCGTTCAGCAGCCAGAAGCCCCAAGTCATCAGTTTGTCGTCAAATTGCACATTAGGTTTCAGGTAGCGTGCAACCAGCAATACGAAGCCCAGAGCTAAGAAACCATACACACCGAACAGAGCCGCGTGAGCGTGAACTGCAGTAGTGTTCAGACCTTGGATGTAGAACAGGGAAATCGGCGGGTTAATCAGGAAGCCGAATACACCGGCACCGATCATGTTCCAGAAGGCAACTGCTACGAAGCACATCAGAGGCCAACGCAGACGTTTCGCCCAGTCGGACAGGTGTTGGTAAGACCAGTGTTCGTAAGCTTCACGACCCAGCAGAACCAAAGGCACAACTTCCAAAGCGGAGAAACATGCACCGATTGCCATAGAGGCAGAGGTAGAGCCGGAGAAGTACAAGTGGTGCAATGTACCTGGGATACCGCCCAACATGAAGATGGCGGCAGCTGCCAGAGTAGAAGCAGTAGCAGTACTACGGCGAACAAAGCCCATGTTGTAGAAGATGAATGCGAAGGCGGCAGTAGCGAACACCTCGAAGAAGCCTTCTACCCACAGGTGAACCACCCACCAACGCCAGTATTCCATCACAGCGATTGGAGATTTCTCACCGTAGAACAGGCCAGGAGCGTAGAACACACCCACACCGACCATAGAAGCTACGAAGATAGCCAACAGGTTTTTGTCTGTACCTTTTTCTTTAAAGGCAGAGATAGTACAACGCAACATCAGAAACAGCCACAACAGCAAGCCGACCATCAGCAGAAGTTGCCAGAAGCGACCCAAATCCAAGTATTCGTAACCTTGGTGACCGAACCAGAAGTTCAGCTCAGGCGGAATGATGTGAGTCAAAGCAAAGAAGTTACCTGCGTAAGAACCGCCAACTACGATGAACAGGGCGATGTACAGGAAGTTCACACCTGCACGTTGGAATTTAGGATCTTTACCGCCGTTCACAATCGGAGCCAAGAACAGACCTGCTGTCAGGAAGCCGGTTGCAATCCAGAAAATAGCGGATTGGATGTGCCAAGTACGGGTCAGCGCATATGGGAACCAGTCGGCCATTTCAAAGCCCAGTGCGGTATCAATACCGTAGAAGCCTTGACCTTCGACAGTATAGTGAGCGGTCAAACCACCCAACAGTACTTGTACGACAAACAGCGCAACAGTCAGGAATACATATTTGCCCAACGCTTTTTGAGAAGGAGTCAGTTGTACTTTAGAGATAGGATCTTCAGTAGGTACTTCAACCTCTTCATGTTTGGTCAAGAAAGAGTAACCCCACATCAGCAAGCCGATACCCATCAGCAACAATACCACGCTGGTGAAAGACCACATGTAGTTTTCAGTAGTCGGTACGTTGTTGATCAAAGGCTCGTGCGGCCAGTTGTTGGTGTAGGTGAAAGTTTCGTCAGGACGGTTGGTCGAAGCAGACCAAGAAGTCCAGAAGAAGAAGTTGAACAGTTTTTCACGCGCTTCTTGGCTTGGCAATGTGTTGTTTTTCATTGCAAAGTGTTCGCGAGTGGTTTGGAACTTAGGATCGTCGCTGTACACACCGTGGTAGTAAGGCAGAATGCTTTCGATCGCTTTCACGCGGGTATCGCTGATAACGACAGAACCATCTTCCTTAACACGGCTTTGGTTGCGGTATTCGTCAGCCAAACGGGTTTTCAGAACAGCTTGCTCCTCAGGAGAAACTTCGTCAAATTTTTTGCCGTAAGTTTCTTGCGCAGTCAGATCCAACCATGCAACCAGCTCGCGGTGCAGCCAGTCGGCAGTCCAGTCCGGAGCTTGGTATGCACCATGACCCAATACAGAGCCAACTTCCATACCGCCGGTAGTTTGCCATGCAGATTGACCTGCCAAAATATCGTCTTTGGTCATCAGGACTTTGCCGGATGCAGAAACGACTTGTTCAGGGTATGGCGGAGCCTTTTTATAGACCTCGCTACCCATATAACCAAGAATGGTAAAGCATACTGCCAGTACGGCAAACAGCAAGTACCAAAGCTTCTTGTACTGTCCCATTTTGAGTACTCCTTGATTTTGGTAAAAAGTGGTTGGGTATTAATTCATTAAATATGAATGTTAAAGATTGTATCACGGTTTTAAAAGTAAAGAAATATTTTGTCAATAATATTCCTTTAAAACCATTAACTTACATGATATTGATTCCTATTATCCTATATAACTCCTCCTTTGTTATATTTTGTGTTAAGCCTACACTAACATTTTCACACAAAAATAAACTTTTCGGTTTAGTTTTTTATACTACTAAAGGAGTATTTAGGGACTAAAAGATTCATATTCATTGAACGATTTGATTTATGTCAAAATATACCCAAACAAGCGCCTACATAATCATACAAAATTTCAAACCATCCTATCAGGATACTTAACTTTTCTTACAATAAGGAAACTTTAAACATGAAACGCCAAACCTTAGCTGCACTTATCGCTTCTGTATTTGCACTGGCCGCATGCGGCGAACAAGCTGCTAAACCAGCTGAAACTCCGGCTGCCACCGCTTCTGCCGAAGCTCCTGCTGCTGCTTCTGACTCACAAGCTGCTGCCGAGACTCCTTCTTCAGAATTGCCTGTAGTCGATGCCATCGTAACTCACGCTCCGGAAGTTCCACCTGCAATCGATCGCGATCATCCGGCTAAAGTACGCGTTAAAATGGAAACCGTCGAAAAAACCATGACCATGGAAGACGGTGTTGAATACCACTACTGGACATTCAACGGCGACGTTCCGGGCCAAATGATCCGTGTACGCGAAGGCGATACCGTAGAAGTAGAATTCTCTAACAATCCTTCTTCTACCGTTCCTCACAACGTTGACTTCCACGCTGCTACCGGTCAAGGCGGTGGTGCAGAAGCTTCCTTCACTGCCCCAGGCCACACTTCTACTTTCAGCTTTAAAGCACTGCAAGCCGGTTTGTACATCTACCACTGTGCCGTTGCTCCTGTAGGTATGCACATCGCCAACGGTATGTACGGTTTGATCTTGGTTGAACCTAAAGAAGGCCTGCCTAAAGTGGACAAAGAGTTCTACATCGTACAAGGCGACTTCTATACTAAAGGTAAAAAAGGTGCTCAAGGCCTGCAGCCTTTCGATATGGATAAAGCGATTGCTGAACAACCTGAATATGTTGTATTCAACGGTCACGTAGGCTCTATCGCCGGCGACAACGCTCTGAAAGCTAAAACTGGTGAAACTGTTCGTATGTACGTTGGTAACGGTGGTCCTAACTTGGTATCTTCTTTCCACGTTATCGGCGAAATCTTCGACAAAGTATATGTTGAAGGTGGTAAACTGATCAACGAAAACGTACAAAGTACCCTGATTCCTGCCGGTGGCGCCGCCATGATCGAATTCAAAGTCGACGTTCCAGGCAGCTACACTGTGGTTGACCACTCTCTCTTCCGTGCGTTCAACAAAGGTGCTTTGGGTCAATTGAAAGTTGAGGGTGATGAAAACCCTGAAATCATGACCAAAAAACTGAGCGACACTGCTTACCAACCTGCCGGTGCTGCCGCTTCTGCCCCAGCTGCTGCGTCTGCCGCACCTGCTGCTTCTGAAGCCGCTAAATAATCCCTCAGTTTAATACGCCAAGCCACTGCTGCTCTTCTCTTAGAGTCGCAGTGGCTTCCATCACAATTAACCTTCCCATTCAATCAGACAGATTGATTTTTCAGACGGCCTTGTTATGATTAGGCTATCTTAAAAATGAATTTTCTGTTTTCAAACGATAATAAGGGCGTACCATGAAACTCATACGACTCCTCCTCTTAGGCAGTGCCTTAATCTGCGGCAATACATTTGCAGCCGAAATGGTAAAAATCGAAGGAGGCAGTTATCGCCCTCTCTATCTCAAAAAAGAGACTTCCCTTATTAAAGTCAAGCCCTTCCAACTTGACAAATATCCTGTAACCAATGCCGAATTTGCCGAATTTTTGAAAACACATCCACAATGGCAAAAAGACAAAATCAGCTCCAAACAAGCTGAAAAGGCTTACCTGAAACATTGGGTAAAAAACGGCAGCAACAGTTATGCGCCTAAAGCCAGCGAACTCAAACATCCGGTAACCAATGTTTCATGGTTTGCCGCCAATGCCTACTGCGTTTCCAAAGGCAAACGCCTGCCGACGATTGACGAGTGGGAATTTGCAGGCTTGGCTTCTGCCACTCAAAAAGACGGCTCTGCCGAACCCGGCTACAACCGCACCATCTTGGATTGGTATGCAGACGGCGGCCGCAACGGCCTGCACGACATCGGTAAAAACAAACCCAACTACTGGGGCGTATACGATATGCACGGCCTGATTTGGGAATGGACCGAAGACTTCAACAGCAGCCAACTATCAGCCGGTTCGTCCAACACCCAAATGTTCTGTAGCGGCGCATCCGTGGGTTCAAGCGATCCGTCCAACTATGCAGCATTCTTACGCTACGGCATCCGCACCAGCCTACAGTCCAAATATGTTTTAAATAACTTGGGCTTCCGCTGTGCGAGCAAATAAAGTTTAGTTTTTTATCACCAAAGCAGCTTTGGCGGTACTGAAAGGTATCGCCGCTTTTTTTGGCCGTCTGAAAAGATATGGCGCACAAAGACAAATTGTGGCATAATCCGCCCGTCTTTCTAAAAAGGCACTTAGGAGTTTGCTTAGGTCGTTTGGCTTGGCAAACTTGTCCGAACCTGAAAAGGTTCTTTTATTTTCGGAGTTATCCATCATGGCATTGACCGTAGAACAAAAAGCACAAATTGTTAAAGATTTCCAACGCAAAGAAGGCGATACCGGCTCTTCTGAAGTACAAGTCGCTCTGTTGACTTTCCGCATCAACGACCTGACTCCTCACTTCAAAGCCAACCCTAAAGACCACCACAGCCGTCGCGGCCTGTTGAAAATGGTTAGCCAACGTCGTCGCCTATTGTCTTACCTGCGTCGTACTCAGCCTGATACTTACCGTACACTGATTACCCGCCTGGGTCTGCGTAAATAATTTATGCTTAAATCAACACCGCCTTCGGGCGGTGTTTTTTATTAACATACCGATGCCGTCTGAAACACAGGCCCACGCTCTGTGTTATACTTCCACACGCTTAAGCAGCAAGGCTTAAACTTCCAATCACTCCTTAAAGCTCCCATCAAAGCGAGAATCTGAATTGTCTGTTCATTCCATGTTGCACTCAGGAAAATTTTGGCTGAAATCCCTGGTTTTCAGCATTGCCGTGCTTTTATGCCTCGCGGCGGTATTGAGTGCCTTAATGTTCCGCATATTCAATACAGAAAACATCGACGCATTCATACAGAAAAACTTTTCTGCCCATGGCTGCCAAGTCAAATACAACGCCAATATCAGCAGAAAATGGCTACCGCGCCCTACGCTGATTTTAAAAGACCTCAGCCTTTCCTCTTCCGAACCTGACACGCCGACGCTGAACATCGCTGAGTCCGAAATGGGCTTTGGTTGGAGCAGCCTATGGTCGGATGCGCCCATACTTGAGAAATGGATTCTTTTAAACCCGACACTGACACTGGACTCAAAACACCATCTGCCCGCCTGCCTGCAACAAGACCCATCGTCAAAAGAAAGTTTTCAGCTCAACCGCATCATCATCAATAACGGCAGCATCCGTTACCACAATAAAGAACAAGATATTGCCTTAAACGATCTGCAATTTTCCCTGCGCAGAGCCGATTCAGACGGCCGTCCATTCGATATCAGCGGCACACTGCAAAACATAGGCAACCCCATCAGTTGGCAAGGGGCCGGCCATCTTGTACAAGATGATGCCGGCTGGAGCGTTCCCGCCCTCAAATTAAACCTGCAAACCGTATTACTCAAAAACAAGCTGGATGCCCAAATCGCAGGCAGCCTTAATTGGCAAAACCAAACCGCCCTTTTCCGCGACTTCAATCTGCAAGCTGAAAGCGGCTATCAAAACTTGCATATCAACGCACGCTCGCCCCTCTTGCAGTTTAAAAACGGCTATTTGCACCTCAACACACTCAACGGCGCATTGACCGCCGGCAGTGAAAACAACCAATGGGACGGTTCATTCAAACTGGACAAAGCCAACCTCTACGCAACCGTTTTGACCGCCGCCAATTTTGAACTCAAAGGCAGCCATAAAAACGACCGACTCCAAACCAACTTTACCTTTTCCAGCCCATTGGTTTGGCAAAAAGGCAAAGGCATTGATGCGCCCAAACTGCACCTCAGCACCCTGCAAGACACCATCAACCGCCTTCCCCGCCCCCGATTCATCAGTACACTCGAAGGACAGGCCAATTTCAGCCTCAATACATGGGAAGGCCGTCTGAAAGGCGCATTTGACAGACAAGCCCTCGCCTTGGCCTTTAAATACCAACGCGATGCCCAGCCGCGCCCGCACCTTGACGCCGGTATCGCCTTACAAAAACTCAATCTGACCCCTTACTTGGAAGATCTGAAAACCCAGCCATCACTGAATCTTCCTTCCCTGCTGGCCAAATCCTGGTTGCCCGACATTGAGGCCAACCTCCAAATCGGCAGCATTCAAACTGCCGGTCTGCAATTAGAAAACATCGAATCCCTGCTCACCGCCGATAAAGAACATATAGCCCTACACCGTTTCAAAGCCGGGCTTTATGGCGGCAAAACCGAGGGAGGCCTGAGTATTGCGGCAACCCAACCTGCTTCCTACCACCTTCAGCAAAACGCAAAAGGCATACAAATTCAGCCGCTGCTGCAAGACCTGTTCGGTTTCCACAGCTTCAGCGGCAGCGGCGACGCCGTTATCGACATTAAAACTACCGGCAATGACCGTGCCCAAATGATACAAGCCTTAAACGGCAGCCTGCTTCTCGATATTACCAACGGTGCATGGCACGGCATCGATATGGACAGCATTCTGAAAAACGGCATCTCTTCGGAAAAAATCGACAACAGCAACCTCAAAACCCCTTTCCATCATTTCATCCTCAATAGCGAAATCGAGAAAGGCATCAGCCATCATATCAACACCGAACTGTTTTCTGACAGCCTGCACGTTGTCAGCAGCGGCTATACCGATTTAAATACCCAAAAGCTATCGGAAAACCTGCTTATAAGCAACGTACTGCAACCTAAAAACAAACCGATTCCCCTCAAAATCGGCGGTACCGTACAAAACCCTTCCATTACCCTCGATTACAGCCGCTTAACCAATGGCATGAACACACCTGCAGAAAAACAAAAAGCCCTGCAAGAAACCATACAAGAACAATGGAAGTGGCTCAAACCACGCTAAATTTTCAAATTAAAGGCCGTCTGAAACCCAAAAAGTTTCAGACGGCCTTTTAACAGATACATTGTCAGAATAAGATGTTTATTGGGGAATGACCATATACACAATCAGTGCAACAATGATGGCAAACCATATGGCCAACATTATCAAGCCTTTTTTGGAGAGTTTTCTTTTTCTCCAATCGAGCTTCAATATTTCTACCGTACCCTCAAACATAGACCCAATTATTTCCATCAATATTTGAAGTAGAAATTCCAATAAATCCGACATCTACAAACCCAAACGCTCCCAAATCTGATCGATTTTGGCCGTAACGGCAGGGTCTTTTTTGATCACACGCCCCCATTCGCGGTCGGTTTCACCCGGCCATTTGTTGGTCGCATCCAAACCCATTTTGCCGCCGAGTCCGCTGACAGGGCTGGCGAAGTCGAGATAATCGATGGGCGTATTTTCTACCAAAACAGTGTCGCGTACAGGGTCCATGCGCGTGGTGACCGCCCAGATGACTTCTTTCCAGTCGCGCACGTTCACATCGTCATCAACCACGATGATGAATTTGGTGTACATAAATTGGCGCAGGAACGACCAGCAGCCCATCATCACGCGCTTGGCGTGTCCGGCGTACTGTTTTTTCATACTCACCACCGCCATGCGGTAGGAGCAGCCTTCGGGCGGCAGGTAAAAATCAGTGATTTCAGGGAACTGCTTTTGCAAAAGCGGTACGAACACTTCGTTCAATGCCACGCCCAAAACGGCGGGTTCATCGGGCGGTTTACCTGTGTAGGTGGAGTGGTAAATCGGGTTTTCGCGCATGGTGATGCGCTCGACCGTGAACACGGGGAAATGGTCCTGCTCGTTGTAATAGCCCGTGTGGTCGCCGTATGGGCCTTCCAACGCGGTTTCGTTCGGATGGATGACGCCTTCCAGCACGATTTCAGCGCGTGCGGGCACTTGCAAATCATTGCCGATACATTTCACCAGCTCCGTCCGCGAACCGCGCAACAGTCCGGCAAATTGGTATTCGCTCAAGGTATCGGGAACGGGCGTTACCGCGCCCAAAATGGTGGCAGGGTCGCAGCCAAGCACGACGGCGACGGGATACGGCGTATCGGGATTGAGTTTGCGGAATTCCTGATAATCCAACGCGCCGCCGCGATGCGACAGCCAACGCATAATCAGCTTATTTTTGCCGATTAGTTGCTGACGGTAAATACCGAGATTTTGGCGTTTTTTGTTTGGTCCGCGCGTAACGGTCAAGCCCCACGTTACCAGTGGCGCAACGTCTTCCGGCCAGCAATGCTGAATCGGAAGTTTATACAAATCAACGTCCTCACCTTCCCGCACGATTTCCTGACACGGCGCATTTTTCACCACGTTCGGCGCCATGCTCCAAATGTCTTTCAGCAACGGCAGTTTAGAAAATGCGTCTTTGATGCCTTTAGGCGGTTCGGGTTCTTTCAGATACGCCAACGTCTGCCCGATTTCACGCAGCTTGGACACACTGTCCGCACCCATGCCCAGTGCCACGCGTTCGGGCGTGCCGAACAGATTCGCCAAGACGGGATAATCATAACGCGTACCATCAGGCTTAATCGGGTTTTCAAACAACAACGCCGGCCCTTCGGCACGCAGCACGCGGTCGGCGATTTCGGTCATTTCCAAATGCGGCGACACCGGATGCTGAATGCGCTTGAGTTTGCCATCAGCTTCCAATCCGGCGATAAATTCTCGCAGATCTCTGTATTTCATGATTTCATTTTCCTGAACAGTCCGTCTGAAAACAGACTGCCATTTCGGGTTTGAAAGATAAACCAGCGGCTATTGTACCTGCCAAATCTGTTCAAATCCCAACTTTCCACGCCCGAATTTCTAGATTTTTTGCAAACTACCGTCAAATTTAAACAATATCTGCTTGTGATTGCTTTCAGACGGCCTTATCTTTGGTAAAATTCCAACTTAATCCAGTCATCAATCAATATTTATCGTGGGACGGCGGCCATGTTTGCAATTTTAGAATCTTTTTTCGTTGAATACGGCTATGCGGCCGTGTTTTTCGTTTTGGTTATTTGCGGCTTCGGCGTGCCGATTCCTGAAGATTTGACGCTGGTAACCGGCGGTGTGATTTCCGGCCTGGGTTATACCAACTCGCATATTATGTTTGCCGTCGGCATGCTCGGCGTATTGGTAGGCGACGGCTTTATGTTTGCGGCCGGCCGGATTTGGGGACAAAAAATCCTTAAATTCAAACCGATTGCGCGCGTGATGACACCCAAACGCTATGCCCAAGTACAGGAAAAATTCGACAAATACGGCAACTGGGTTTTATTCGTCGCCCGTTTCCTGCCCGGCCTGCGTACTGCCGTTTTCGTGACCGCTGGTATCAGCCGCAAGGTTTCCTACCTACGTTTTATCCTGATGGACGGCTTGGCCGCGCTGATTTCCGTTCCGGTTTGGATTTATCTGGGCGAATACGGCGCACGCAATACCGACTGGCTGATGAAAAAAATGCATAGCCTGCAATCCGGTATCTTTACCGTACTGGGCATCGGCGCAGTCATCGTCGGCTGGATTTGGTGGAGAAAACACTGCCGCCACACCTTCTTCCGTGAAAAATTACACGAAAAACGCGCGGCAAAAGCAAAAAAACAAACCAATCAATAAACCATTCCAGGCCGTCTGAAACACTTCTCCGCTTTCAGACGGCCTCAATCATTCATCAGAAACACCATGAAACAAAAAATCTTCGTCCTCTACACCGGTGGTACCATCGGCATGACCCAAAGCAGCGCCGGCCTGCGTCCCGATACCGCTCTCGTCGATAAAGCCCTCGCCCCCTTTTCAGACGGCCTTGATTTCGAATGGCACGTTTGTCAGCCGCTCATCGATTCTTCCGCGGTAACGCTGCAAAACCAACGCGACTGGCTGGAGCTTATTATCGCCAAACTGCCTGACTATGACGGCATTTTGGTGTTGCACGGCACGGATACCATGGCATACACCGCCAACCTCTTCGCCCTTTCGCTGCAAGGTTTGGACAAACCCGTTATCCTGACCGGCTCGCAATGGCCTTACGATGCCGCCAACAGCGATGCGCCACGCAACCTGGCCACCGCCGTTTCCGCTTTCTCGCTCAAGCTCAAACAAGTGGCGATTGCCTTTGACGGCAAGCTCTTCCCCGCCGTCGGCAGCAGTAAAGTCAGCACCGAGACTGCCGCTGGTTTTGACAACCTGCATTTTGGCGCGCTCGCCGAATGGGAGGAAAACAAAGGTTGGCACAATATCCGTATCGCCCCGACCCAACATTCAAACGACCTCAATCCGCGTCTTCCAAATCCTGAAGCCAAAGTTTCCGTCCGCACGCTGATTCCCGGTTATGCCGCGCAAGAACTTTCAGACGACCTGCCCCACCTTTGCGCCCAAGCCCTGATTCTGCAAAGCTACGGCCACGGCAATGCGCCGAGCAACGATGCGTTTGTCCGAGCTGTCCAAGCCTTTACGCAACAAGGCAAATTGCTGCTCAACATCAGCCAAGTACCGCAAGGTTGCGCCGCTGCCGTCTATGCCCAAGGCGATGCTTTGCGTCAGGCAGGTATCATCAACGGTGGCAAATGCAATCTCGAAACCGCCACTGCGCTGATGACCCTTGCCGTATCCCATGACTGGAATGCGGATAAGGTGCAACAAGAATTGCGACAATTAAATCTGCTGTAAACCGCCATTTAACATGACTTTCACCGACACCCACTGTCATCTTGCCGACCCTAAACTTGCCAACACGCTGCCTGCCGTGCTTGCCGAAGCGCAAGCCGCCGGCGTGGCGCGTTTCATCGTACCGGCTACGTCCCCCAAGGATTGGCACTCCGTTGCGCAGTTGGAAAGGCTGTCTGAAAACATCCATATCGCTTTGGGCATTCATCCGTGGTTTTCAGACGGCCTCAACGAAGCGGCATTCCAAGAGTTAGAGAAAGAATTAATCCGGCATCCGCAAGCATGGGTTGGCGAAATCGGCTTGGATTTTTATGGCAAAGAGCAAACCCAAGCGCAACGCGACACACAAACCGACGTCTTTATCCGCCAACTTATCCTCGCCCAACACCTCAACCGCCGCGTCATCATTCATAATCTGAAAGCCGCCGCCGCCATTGCCGCCGCCGTCAAAACTGCCGGTTTCACACGAGGTGGTATCGTTCACGCTTTCTCCGGCAGCGTAGAAGAAGCGCGGATTTTGGTGAAACTCGGCTTCAAAATCGGCATAGGCTCGCTGCTGCTCAATCCCAATGCAAAAAAAGTCCGTGCCGCCTTACAAGCCTTAGACGACACGGATTTCGTTCTCGAAACCGACAGCCCTTTTATGCTCGGCCATGAAACCAATACACCAGCCAACATCCGCCGTATCGCCGAAATTGCCGCCGAACTGCGCGGCATACCGCTGACACAACTGGCTGAAATAACCGAGCAAAACGTGGATTCCCTGCTCCATACTTCCCCTTGATATGCCGACCTCAAGGCATCAAAAAGCCTCGCCCGGCCATTTCGTTTCCAAACCGACACACTCTGCCCTCCCTACCCCATATTCATGAATAAAAAGCGATACAAGGCCGTCTGAAAAAATGTTTTTGGCACAAAATATCGCTCACTCCGTCATCTCGGCTTTTTAACACCGTATTTTCCCTTTGATTGATAAAAAGTATTACGCATATTATTGGGCAAACTTTTTATTTACGTTAAAATATGCCTTTTTTTGATAATAAGGCCGTCTGAAAAAGGCGGAAACTAATTATGGCTGAACAACATACACACGCTTCCACCTGGAAGAGCAAAATCAATGCTCTCGGCCCGGGTATTATGATGGCTTCGGCAGCTGTCGGCGGCTCGCACCTGATTGCCTCCACGCAGGCAGGCGCACTTTACGGCTGGCAGCTTGCGCTGATTATCATTCTGACCAACCTGTTCAAATACCCTTTTTTCCGCTTCAGCGCACATTACACGCTGGACACGGGCAAAAGCCTGATTGAGGGCTATGCCGAAAAAAGCCGCGTTTATTTGTGGGTATTTTTGATTTTATGTATTGCATCAGCAACGATTAATGCCGGTGCAGTCGCCATCGTTACCGCCGCCATCGTCAAAATGGCGATCCCGTCGCTGACTTTCGATGCCGGCATGGTGTCCGTCATGATTATGGTTTCCTGCCTGCTGATTTTGGCAAGCGGCCGCTATAAAGCATTGGACAACGTTTCCAAAATCATCATCGTCAGCCTGACGATCGCCACCGTCGCCGCGGCAGCCGTGGCCATGTCTCGCGGCATGCAGATGAAACCCGACTTTATCGAGCCTACCCCGTGGACACTGGCAGGCTTGGGCTTCCTCATCGCGCTGATGGGCTGGATGCCTGCGCCGATTGAAATTTCCGCCATCAACTCTTTGTGGGTTACCGAAAAACAACGCATCAACCCTTCCAGCTACCGCGACGGTATTTTCGACTTCAACGTCGGCTACATTACCAGCGCGATTTTGGCAGTCGTCTTCCTCGCCTTGGGTGCATATGTCCAATACGGCAACGGCGAAGAAGTGCAAATGGCGGGCGGCAAATATGTCGGCCAACTGATTAATATGTACGCTGTGACCATCGGCGACTGGTCTCGTCCATTAGTGGCATTTATTGCTTTCGCCTGCATGTACGGCACCACCATTACCGTAGTGGACGGCTACGCGCGCGCGATTGCCGAACCGGTACGCCTGCTGCGCGGCAAAGACAAAACCGGCAACGTCGAACTGTTTGCTTGGAACGTCTGGGTCGCAGGCTCAGGCTTGGCCGTGATTTTCTGGTTCAACAGCGCAATGGCGGAACTGCTCAAATTTGCCATGATTACCGCCTTCGTTGCCGCCCCTGTATTCGCTTGGCTGAACTACCGCCTCGTTAAAGGCGACAAACGCCACAAACTGACCATGGGGATGAACTTCCTCGCCATTATTGGTTTGATTTATTTGACCGGCTTTACCGTTTTATTCCTACTGAACCAAACAGGCATCTTGGCTGCGCCTAAATAAGCCCATATAAAAAAGGCCGTCTGAAACTTAAAAACAGGTTTCAGACGGCCTTTCCAATCCATCATATCTTTTTGAATTTTCATTCAAACCCATTATAATAACGCCTTATTTCGCCGTTGCAGACCACCCGACGGCATCCGTATTTTGGAAAATTTATGAAGCCGTCTATCTTAGAAAAACTACAACAACTCAGCGACCGACTAGAAGAAGTCACACATTTGCTCGGACAGCCTGAAGCCACGTCCGATATGGACAACTACCGCAAACTCACGCGCGAACACGCCGAATTGACGCCCGTCGTCGAAGTCTTCCAAAACTATCAGCTGGCGCAAAGCGACTTGGCAGATGCCGAAGAAATGCTGTCCGACCCTGAAATGAAAGACTTTGCTGCCGAAGAAATTGAAACGGCCAAAGCCAAAATCGACAAACTCGATACCGAATTGCAAAAACTACTACTGCCAAAAGATGCCGACGACGATAAAAACATCTTTATCGAGGTACGTGCCGGTACCGGCGGCGACGAAGCTGCTCTGTTTGCAGGCGATTTGCTGCGTATGTACAGCCGCTACGCCGAGCGCAATCGCTGGCAGGTTGAAATCGTTTCCGCCAACGAAAGCGAATTGGGCGGCTATAAAGAAGTCATCGCCCGCATTATCGGCTTAGGCGCGTACAGCCGTCTGAAATTTGAATCGGGCGGCCACCGCGTGCAACGCGTCCCTGCTACCGAAAGCCAAGGCCGCATCCACACCTCCGCCTGTACCGTTGCCGTCATGCCCGAAGCGGACGAACTGGAAGACATTGAACTGAACCCCGCCGACCTGCGCATCGACACCTTCCGCGCATCCGGCGCGGGCGGTCAGCACATCAACAAAACCGACTCCGCCGTCCGCATTACCCACTTACCGACAGGCATGGTAGTCGAATGCCAAGACGGCCGCAGCCAACACGCCAACAAAGCGCAGGCGATGAAAGTCCTCGCCGCCCGCTTAAACGACGCGCAAAAACGCGAAGCCCAAGCCAAAGAAGCCGCCGAACGCAAATCCCTGATCGGCAGCGGCGACCGCAGCGAACGCATCCGCACCTACAACTACCCGCAAGGCCGCGTGACCGACCACCGCATCAACCTTACCCTGCACAAACTGGATTTTGTGATGGACGGCGATTTGGAAGAAATCACCAATGCCCTGATTGCCGAGCATCAAGCCGAGCTTTTGGCGGCAATGGGGGATTGATGGATTTGGTCCATTGCGTTTATACTTTTCAGACGGCCTGATGACATATGTCAATATGACCGTGTATATGTTATCCCAAAGTGATAAAATGCAGCACCAGCTGCACAACAGCAACACTCTTCTACAATCACCGAAAGAGAGGACACAAAATGGCAAAAATCCTGATCGCACCGGTATCTACCGGCCTGAGCGCCGATGCAGCGGCAAAAGCATTTGCAGCGGCATTGAATGCGCAAGTTTTCCAAGCCGTTGACTCCACTACAGAAACCCTGTTGGCTCAAGGCAAAAGCGACGACTGGTTCGACGCGCTTGTCGGTAAAGTTGCAGCATTGAACGCAGATAACCTCGTTATCGAAGGCATCACTCCTGATGCGGACAAATTGTTCTTGGCAGGCAAAAACGTCGAATTGGCGTTGTCTTTGGACGCAGGCGTTGTATTGGCGCTGAAATCCGACAACTCCGACGCAGCCGCCGTTGCCCAACAATTAAACCTCACCAAACAGCTCTACACCAACTCCCCGGGCTTATTGGAAGGCTTTATCATTGACGGCGCAGCCGCTGCTTTAGGCGCACAAGTTGCCGAGCAAACCGGCCTGACTTTCTTCGGCTCCAGCGACAAACTGCAAGACGTATCCGCTTTGGCCAAACGCGAAGCCAAACGCCTGTCTCCAGCCCAATTCCGTTACAACCTGATCGATTTCGCACGCAAAGCCGATATGCGCATCGTCCTGCCTGAAGGCGCAGAACCACGCACCGTCGCCGCTGCCGCTATCTGTCACGAAAAAGGCATCGCCCGTTGCGTACTGTTGGCGACCCGCGAAGAAGTTGAAGCCGTAGCGAAAGAACGCGGCATCTCCCTGCCCGATTCTTTGGAAATCATTGATCCAGCTACTTTGGTTGAACAATACGTTGAACCAATGTGCGAATTGCGCAAATCCAAAGGCCTGACTCCTGAAGATGCACGCAAACAGCTGCAAGACACCGTCGTACTGGGTACCATGATGATGGCTCAAAACGACGTAGACGGTTTGGTTTCCGGCGCAGTCCACACTACTGCCAACACCATCCGCCCTGCCCTGCAACTGATTAAAACCGCTCCGGGTGCAAGCCTTGTATCCAGCGTATTCTTCATGTTGCTGCCTAACCAAGTTTTGGCATTCGGCGACTGCGCGGTTAACCCGAACCCAACTCCGGAACAACTGGCCGACATCGCCATCCAATCTGCCGACAGCGCCAAAGCCTTCGGTATCGATCCCAAAGTGGCCATGATTTCCTACTCTACCATCAACTCAGGCAGCGGCCCTGATGTCGATGCAGTGATAGAAGCAACCAAACTGGCTAATGAAAAACGCCCTGATTTGGCCATCGAAGGCCCGTTGCAATACGATGCGGCTACCGTTCCATCTATCGGCCAATCCAAAGCTCCGGGCAGCGCTGTTGCCGGTCAAGCAACCGTTTTAGTTTTCCCAGACCTCAATACCGGCAACTGTACTTACAAAGCCGTACAACGCAGCGCCAACGTCCTGAGCGTAGGCCCGTTGTTGCAAGGTTTGCGTAAACCGGTTAACGACTTGTCCCGCGGCGCATTGATTGAAGACATCGTCTTCACCATCGCCCTGACTGCCGTTCAAGCCAAACAAATGCAAGGCTGATTGACAAGCTGATGCTTTGAAATCAAAGGCCGTCTGAAACCGATGTTTCAGACGGCCTTTCGTATATTTGCGCCAACTATATTATAATTCGCCATTATTTTCTGAAAGACTGCCCCAATGACTGCCTACCAGCAACAACTAGCCGACAAAAAGCAATATCTTCAGCAACTTTTCCAAGGACTGGATTTTCCTGAAATCGAAGTCTTTGAATCTCCGGAACAGCATTACAGAATGCGTGCCGAGTTCCGCATCTGGCATGAAGGCGGCGAAATGTTTTATGCCATGTTTGAGCGCGGGCAAAAGGCAAGTGGGGCAAGCCTGATCCGTTGCGACCAATTTCCTGCCGCGTCCAAATCCATCAATGCCTTGATGCCGAAACTGATTGAAGCCGCGTCCAATCATCCCGAACTGAAAAACCGCTGGTACGCCGTCGAATTTTTATCCACTTTAAGCGGCGAAATGCTGGTGACCATGATTTACCACAAGAAGCTGAACGACGCATGGCAACAAGCCGCGCAAGAGCTGGCGCACAATTTGGGCATTCATATCATCGGCCGCAGCCGCGGACAAAAAATCGTATTGAGCCAAGATTTTGTGACCGAAGCATTGGAAGTCAACGGCAAGACCTTCCGCTATCGTCAAATCGAGGGCAGCTTTACCCAACCCAATGCCCAAGTGTGCCAAAAAATGCTGACTTGGGCGTGTGATGCCGCGCAAAACTTAGGCAAAGACCTGCTTGAGCTGTACTGCGGTAACGGCAATTTCACCCTGCCGCTTTCGCAACATTTCAATCAGGTGCTGGCAACCGAAGTTTCCAAAACTTCCGTCAACGCCGCCCAATGGAATATTGAAGCCAACCAAATTACCAATCTCAAAATCGCTCGTCTGTCTGCGGAAGAATTTACCGAGGCCTACACGCAAAACCGTGAATTCCGCCGCCTGCAAGAACAAGGCGTCGACTTGAAAAACTATGATTTTTCAACCATTTTCGTTGATCCTCCACGCGCTGGTGTTGATGATGAGACGCTCAAATTAGTTGCCCAATTCGACAACGTCCTCTATATTTCCTGCAATCCTGAGACCCTGCGCACCAACCTCGACACGCTCTGTCAAACCCATACCATCGAACGCGCCGCCCTGTTCGACCAATTCCCATTTACCCACCATATCGAAAGCGGCGTTTGGTTGAAGAAGAAAAAATAAAACCATACAAAAAGGCCGTCTGAATGTTCAGACGGCCTTTAATTAACGGCATATTAAGTGATTTTCAAATCAATCCGCTTCCAAAACCACTTTCATGGCTTGGTTTTCAGCAGCGTGTTTGAATACATCGTAAGCTTTTTCCAATTCGCTGAATTTGAAATGGTGGGTCATCATCTTGGTGTAATCCACTGAGCTGCTGGAAATGGCTTTCATCAGCATTTCGGTAGTATTGGCGTTAACCAGGCCGGTAGTAATGGCAAGGTTTTTAATCCACAGTTTTTCCAGTTTAAAATCAACGGATTGACCATGTACACCAACCACAGCAATATGGCCGCCAGGTTTCACGATGTCTTGGCACATATTCCAAGTCGCAGGGATACCGACCGCTTCGATGGCGCAATCTACGCCATCTTCGCCGACGATAGCGGCAACTTGCTTGCTCACATCGCCGGAAGCAGGGTTGATGGTATGGGTCGCGCCCAATTCTTTCGCCAGTTTCAAGCGATTTTCGTCCATATCGCAAACAATGATGGCGGCAGGGCTATACAGTTGCGCAGTCAGCAATGCAGACATACCGACAGGGCCGGCACCGGCGATGAATACGGTATCGCCAGGTTTCACATCACCATATTGCACGCCGATTTCGTGGGCGGTAGGCAAGGCATCGCTCAACAGCAGAGCAACTTCTTCGTTGACGTTGTCAGGCAGCGGAACCAAGCTGTTGTCTGCATAAGGCGTACGGACGTATTCGGCTTGCGTGCCGTCAATCATATAGCCCAAGATCCAACCGCCGTTGCGGCAGTGTGAATAAAGTTGGATTTTACAGTTGTCGCAAGTACAGCATTTGCTGACACATGAAATAATGACTTTATCACCGACTTTGATGTTTTTTACAGCGTCGCCGACTTCTTCTACAATACCGATGCCCTCATGACCGAGAATACGACCGTCGGCAACTTCAGGGTTTTTACCCTTCCAAATACCCAAGTCAGTACCGCAAATCGTGGTTTTAACGATTTTGACGACTGCATCGGTCGGATCGATAATTTGAGGGCGGGGTTTTTCTTCGAAACGGATGTCGTTTGCGCCATGATAAACCATTGCTTTCATGTGAATCTCCTTGAGCGGTTAATAAACTTTAACAATACAGCGTAAATCCACATTAACTATATTTATATACCCCTCCACCTGATAAGTCAATCCTGATTATTATTTTGCATGTTATGCTGTAACATGCTGTTTTAAAAATAAATAACTAAAAAGTAAATATTAATGAACACACCCACATCCTTCGCACGACGACTCATCGATTGGCAGCGCCAACACGGCCGTCACGACTTGCCTTGGCAGGTCAAAGACCCTTATTCCGTCTGGCTTTCAGAGATCATGCTCCAACAAACGCAGGTTGCTACCGTATTGGACTACTATCCGCGTTTCTTAGACAAATTCCCAACCGTGCAATCGCTTGCCGCCGCGCCGCAAGACGAGGTTTTATCCTTGTGGGCAGGCTTGGGCTATTACAGCCGCGCACGCAATCTGCACAAAGCCGCGCAACAAGTCGTCGGACAATTCGGCGGTATCTTTCCATCCGAACGCAAAGACTTGGAAACGCTCTGCGGCGTAGGCAGAAGTACTGCCGCCGCCATTTCTGCCTTTGCTTTCAACCGACGCGAAACCATCTTGGACGGCAACGTCAAACGCGTCCTCTGCCGTGTTTTTGCCCAAGACGGCAATCCGCAAGACAAAAAATTTGAAAACTCGCTTTGGACGCTTGCCGAAAGCCTGATGCCGTCTGAAAACGCCGATATGCCTGCCTATACACAAGGGCTGATGGATTTGGGCGCAACCGTCTGCAAACGGACAAAACCTTTGTGCCATCAATGTCCTATGGCAGACATCTGCGAAGCAAAAAAACAAAACCGCATTGACGAGCTGCCCCGTAAAAAAACCGCTCCCGAAGTGCAAACCCTACCGCTTTACTGGTTGATTATTCATAATACTGACGGCGCATTATTGCTTGAAAAACGCCCTGCCAAAGGCATTTGGGGCGGTCTGTATTGCGTGCCCTGTTTTGAAAAATTAGACGATTTGTATGCTTATGCCGAGCGCTTCGGCATTGTTTCAGACGGCCTTGAAGAACAATCCACGTTTACCCACCGCCTGACCCACCGCTTATTGATGATTACCCCTTTTCAGACGCAACAAAGGCCGTCTGAACATCTTTCAGACGGCCTTTGGGTATCATCGGAACATTTGGCGGATTATGGCTTGCCCAAACCTTTAATCAAATATTTGGCTAAAGGCTAAACCGCTCTATTCCACAATCTCTTTAAATACAACTTCTTTCCCACCGCGAATCAGTACGGCAAACCCATCGCCAATCTGCCAACGCGAGCTTGGATTGGCGTACTCGACACCCTGACTGCGCAAGCGGACTTGCACCAGTTTCTCAACCGTATTGCCTTCACGCAGCTCAACCATCATCGGGCTGTGGCTGTTGATATAAATTGCAGTAATCGTCCGACCTTGTGCGGATTGATAACGGACAGAATACGTCTGCGCCTGTGCAATGACTGGTAACGGCGCGTCAGGGCGCACGGCCTTATACGAGCCGCACGCAGCGCACAAACTCAGGCACAAAGCGCAGATGACTTTGTTCAACATAGGCATAGATCAGTAATGGTGATGCGGAATCTCGCCATCAAGACGATAATAAGTGCCGCAATACGGGCATTCAATCTCACTGTTGGACTGAATCGGCAAGAACACGCGCGGATGGCCGTTCCATGTTTCATGATTAGGGCCGGAGCAATGCAGCGGCAAATCCTGCGGCTTGATGACTACAACGTTTTTTTCAGACTGTGTACTCATGGTTTGGTTCCTCACTATGTTTTCTTATCTTCCAATATTGTAAAGCAAAACGGCCGATAGGTTCAGACTGAAAACATTATATAATCACTTTTTTCAGACGGCCTTTGATGATGATGACTACCCTGCTCCGCCTTCAAGATTTCGATACTTCCGATTCCGCTTCATTTCTTTATACACTCAGCGCAGCCTATTTGGATCACACCGAACAGGCAGGCGACGAGGAAATGTCCGGCCTCAACGACGAACAGCATACATTGACCGCCCTTTGCTACCTCGACAGCCAAGTTCAAGAAGGCGGCTTCGTACAGCTTATCGCTTCAGGATACGGAGAATACATCTTTGGCAATCCTGTTACCGACAGCCTGCGCTGCTGGCGCATCAAGCCGATACCGAAAATCTTAGACAAAGCCAAAGCCCTGTACGAAAAACACGGCGAAGCCATTGAAAAAATGGCAGACGAGCAAAGGGATTTCGACGAAATCCGCAAAGCTTTTCCCGATTTTGAAGAGCTTGACGGCGATTATTATGACGTTGCCGACGAAGACTTGGAAATTGCGGCAGCCTACGTTCAGGCAAATTGGGATAAATTTGCCAAACTGTCAGGCTGAAACCATAAAACTTTGCCGGTTTGAATCATCTGTTCAAACCGGCAAAATCATCAATACATCGAATTAACGTTTGTTTTTCTGATAAATCGGCATTACTTCAGGCAACATTTTGCGGATTGCATTGATACGCGCCTGATTGGTCGGGTGGGTCGACAAAATAGACAATGAGCTGCCGCCATGTACTTTGTTCATTTTTTCCCACACGCTTACCGCAGCCTCAGGGTTGTAGCCTGCTTCAGCCATCAAACGCACACCGCCGGCATCCGCTTCGCTTTCCTGATGGCGTGAGAACGGTTTGGTTGCCAACAAATCTGCTCCCAAGCCAACCAAATCACCATCTACACCGGTTGAGCTGGCCAAAATCGAACCACCCAAGCCGGTCAATACTTGCCCGCCCAAAGCTTTTTTACTGTGCTCCAACAGAGCATGGGTCATTTCATGGCCGACAACGGCGGCAATTTCAGCATCCGTCAGCTTCAATTTTTCTACTATGCCGGTGTACACGGCCATTTTACCTCCCGGCATTGCCCATGCATTCATTTCATCACTGCGGATAACGTTCATCTGCCAATTGAAAGGCACACCGGTTTTGTTAGCGCGCTCAGCATGAGGACGCAGACGTGCAAACACACGTTGAACACGTTGAGCAGTTGGAGAGGAAACATCCAAAGCTTTTTGACCACGCGCTTTTTGAATGACTTGTGAATAACTTTTAGCCGCGTCTTCATTTAAAGTCGCAGTATCGTAGCCAACCATATCCGCTACAGAAGTACAGCCGGTCAACGCCAAAATCACGCCCATGCCGGCCCAATATTTTTTATTCCATTTTTTCAACATGTTTTCTCTCTGTGTTTTTAAGTTAATGTAACGACATTGTACCCAAATTTAATACACTTTACACAAAAGGCCGTCTGAACGGTTTCAGACGGCCTTTAAGCGTAATATTTAAGAACGGCGCTGCAGCATCCAAGACTCAATCTTACGCGCATCGTTCACGCGGGTTGTGGAAGACGGAGAGTTGAGCAACACAATGGTAATCGGCTGATTCTGCACATTGGCCTTAACCACCATAGAACGTCCTGCTTCACGAATATAGCCTGTTTTCTGCAATTCAATATTCCAGCTGCCCTCACGCACCAAGGCATTGGAGTTTTTGTAGTTTTGACGACCGTTTGCCGTCCAAACCGAGCCGTAATTTGAAGTCGAATTTTTACGGATCAGCGGATATTTGCTGGCTGCCGCAACCATGCGGTTCAAATCACGCGCAGTTGAAACGTTTTGGAAATTCAAACCGGTAGGCTCATAGAAACGGCTGCTGGTCATACCCAGGCTTTGCGCTTTGGCATTCATTGCCGCAACAAACGCGCTCATACCGCCCGGATAAGTACGGCCCAATGCATGAGTGGCACGGTTCTCACTGCTCATCAGGCTCAAATGCAACAATTCGCCGCGTGTCAGCGTCGTGCCGATGCTCAAGCGGCTGCCCGTACCTTTCAGACGGTCGATTTCAGCCTCGGTAATCGTGATCGGCTCGTTCATATCCAGATGCGCATCCAAAACCACCATCGCACTCATCAATTTGGAAATAGAAGCAATCGGCATGACACGATCAGGGTTTTTCTGATACAGCACTTCACCGGTTTTATTATTGAAAATCAAAGCAGATTGCGAAGAAAGCAGAGGACCGGCCAAAGCGGCTTGAGCTTCGACTTGGTCGGCATGACTCAACGCAAAAGCTTCCATCGGGTCATTTTGCACTGGGAAATTTTGCTCCAAAAATTGTCCCAATACATCCATATCATCGGCAACGGCAGGCGCGGAAGCAAAAGCCAATGCCACACCTGTCCATACCATTCCTAAAGTTTTATAGAATTTCATATCTGCCAATTCAAAAAAATACATTTAATTCAACATTCTGTTAAATTTTTCGCTAATTGTAAAGCGAGTTGAGAAAACTTTGCGTTTGTTTGCGAGATATTCAAATCCAGCGCCCTCATCTGTTTCTTAGACGATACGGCGCAATGCCTGCTCTGATTTGAAAAAACACAAGATAGTCATTATACTTAGGCTCCCTTGTCAGAGGCATTCCCTCAATCCGGCAATACGCCCGAAATATCTGTTCCCCCTTTACAACACAGCCTCCATACAACCATACGAAGAAATTATTATGTCTGAAGAAAAACGCACCTGTTCATTTTGCGGGAAGTCCGAAAACGACGTTAAAAATCTGATCGAAGGCGAACACGCCTTCATCTGCAACGAATGTGTAGAAACTTGCGGCATGATGCTGCAAGACAACGAATCCGGCGAAATTGAAAACGAGCTTGCCAAAGCAAAAGAAGAAAACACCGAGAAAAAACTGCCTACCCCGGCCGAAATCGTTGCCAACCTCAACGACCACGTTATCGGTCAGGAACACGCAAAAAAAGCGTTGGCCGTATCGGTTTACAACCACTACAAACGCCTGCGCCATCCAAAAGCAGAGGGCAAGGTTGAATTGTCCAAATCCAACATCCTGCTCATCGGCCCTACCGGCTCAGGTAAAACCTTGTTGGCGCAATCTTTGGCGCGCAAACTGGATGTACCTTTTGTCATGGCGGATGCCACAACTTTAACCGAAGCCGGTTATGTCGGTGAAGACGTCGAACAAATCATCACCAAACTTTTGGGTAAATGTGATTTTGACGTTGAAAAAGCCCAGCGCGGCATCGTTTATATCGATGAAATCGATAAAATTTCACGCAAAAGCGACAATCCGTCCATTACGCGCGACGTATCTGGCGAAGGCGTGCAACAAGCCTTGCTGAAACTGATTGAAGGCACGGTAGCCAGCGTTCCCCCTCAAGGCGGCCGCAAACATCCGAACCAAGAATTCATCAACGTTGATACCACCAACATCCTCTTTATTTGTGGTGGCGCATTTGCCGGCTTGGAAAAAGTCATCCGTCAACGTACTGAAAAAGGCGGTATCGGCTTTGGTGCGGCGGTGCACAGTAAAGATGAAAACGCCGATATTTCAGCTCTGTTTGAGACAGTCGAGCCTGAAGATTTGATTAAATTCGGTTTAATTCCCGAGCTTATCGGCCGTCTGCCCGTGATTGCTACATTGGCAGAATTGGACGAAGATGCTTTAGTCAACATTTTGACCGAGCCGAAAAATGCCTTGGTCAAACAATATCAAACCTTGTTTGAAATGGAAGATGTCGGCCTTGAGTTTGAAGAAGATGCTTTGCGCAGCATCGCCAAACTAGCAATGGAACGCAAAACAGGTGCGCGCGGCCTGCGCTCTATCGTCGAACGTTGCCTCTTAGACACCATGTACACTCTACCAGATTTGAAAGACGTAGCAAAAGTCGTCATCAATAAAGAGGTCGTGGAAAAAGGCGAACAGCCAAAACTTTTCCGTGAAGACGGCAGCGAATATAAGCAATAAGGTTTATTCTCCGAAAAAGACGTGTACCCGTTACACGTCTTTTTTATTTTCTTAATAAAACCAAAACCATATTTCCTAATAATGCCCTTATACATAAAAAAACAAAGGCCGTCTGAAACATATTCAGACGGCCTTTGTTTTCAAGTTGCTCTAAGTCTGTCTTCATCCGGAGTATTGATGAGAGTGACTTCCTTGAATTTTATGAAGCTTATTTTTTTGCTTTTTTAGCAGCTTTTTTTGCAGGAGCGGCTTTAGCAGCAGGCTCGGATGCGGCAGCTTCAGGAGTAACAGCCTCAGGCGCTGCTACAGGTTCAGAGGCAGCAGGCTCGGAAGCAGCTGATTCAGCGGTACGTTGATAGCCTTTGTCTTTCATGCAGGCGTCAAACACAGCGCGGTCAGCATTTTCACCAGATGCCTGTTGGCATTGGGTCATTGCTTCTTCAACAGTGACGCGTGGCGCTGCCGCTTCTTCAGCAGGTTTGGAAGAAGAACAAGCTGCCAACATCAGGCTACCGGTTGCAAGAGCGATCAATAAAGTTTTCATAATTGTATATTCCTAAATTTTGATTTTATGGTTTACCGTTAAACGGGAGATACAGGCTACAAAACAAGCTCTGCACCTCAATATTGAGTACGTGAGTACAATTTAGTTTCATTTCAGCCTGTAAGTTTTTGATAAATTAATTCTATTGACGTTAAGACAAATGCTTAATCCTCAATAAACTCAAAACCTTGCAGGCCAGTAAATTTTTCTGTTTTTGAACTGTAAAAATATCAAAACTTGGTCAATTCTAGCCGCAACCATCATTTGGGGAGTCCATCTTTTTATGGCATAATGGGCTACTTGACGGATTATTCCGCTCCCCATTTTTTTCAAACCGCAGAATCAAAATCATACTGCGGTTTATCCATTTCAGAATCAGATTTTTCAGACGGCCTCACCATTCAAAAAGCCGTCTGAACAGAAAGCCACCATCATGAATCCTTTCTCTTCACTCGGTTTAGGCAGCGAATTAGTCTCTGCCCTGACCGATCAAGGGTATGAAAACCCGACGCCTATCCAAGCCGCAGCGATTCCTAAAGCCTTGGCAGGACACGATCTTTTGGCCGCAGCACAAACCGGCACAGGTAAAACCGCCGCCTTTATGCTGCCCAGCCTCGAACGCCTGAAACGCTACGCCACATCCAGCACCTCCCCTGCCATGCACCCTGTCCGCATGTTGGTATTAACCCCTACCCGCGAACTGGCCGATCAAATCGATCAAAACGTGCAGGCATACATTAAAAATCTTCCTTTGCGCCATACCGTCCTCTTCGGCGGCGTCAATATGGACAAACAAACTGCCGACTTGCGCGCTGGTTGTGAAATCGTTGTCGCTACGGTTGGCCGACTGCTCGACCACGTCAAACAAAAAAACATTAATTTAAACAAAGTTGAAATCGTCGTACTCGATGAAGCCGACCGTATGCTTGATATGGGTTTCATCGACGATATCCGCAAAATCATGCAGATGTTGCCCAAACAGCGACAAACCCTGCTCTTTTCCGCCACTTTCTCACCGCCTATCCGCAAACTTGCGCAAGATTTTATGCACACGCCCGAAATGGTTGAAGTGGCTGCGCAAAATACCACCAACGCCAATGTCGAGCAACACATCATCGCCGTTGATGCACTCAAAAAGCGCAACCTGCTCGAACGTCTGATTGTTGATTTGCATATGAATCAAGTCATTGTATTCTGCAAAACCAAACAAAGCGTCGATCAAGTTACCCGCGACCTCGTCCGCCGCAACATTGCCGCTCAATCCATCCACGGCGACAAATCCCAACAAAGCCGACTGGAAACCCTCAACGCCTTTAAAGAAGGCACATTACGCGTTTTGGTTGCCACCGATGTTGCTGCGCGCGGTTTGGATATTGCCGAGTTGCCTTTTGTCATCAACTACGAGCTGCCAACCCAACCTGAAGACTACGTCCACCGCATCGGACGCACCGGCCGGGCCGGTGCCGACGGCGTTGCCATTTCCTTGATGGATAAAACCGAACAGAAAATGTTTGAATCCATTAAAGAGCTGACCGGCAGCGATTTGAATGTGGAACGCATCGAAGGCTTTGAGCCGTATTGGTGGGGCAACGACAATCAAGATGAAGCTGAAGCACAACCGGTTCAGCACAACGACAGCCGCTCTCGCCGCGAAGATAGAAACAAACGCAACGAATACGCGAATAAATCAGATAAAAGCTCAAAAAAAGCAGAAGAGAAAAACGATCCGGGTATTGTCTGCGGCAAAATTGCCGGCAGAACACGCCGCAGCCGTCACGAGCGTCAGCCTTGCGCCCTGCTCCAACCTGGTTTTGGCGTAAAGTAAACAACGCTGATTAATCGGTTTTCTGATTATTTATCCTAAGCAAAGGCCGTCTGAAACTTATCTTTCAGACGGCCTTTTATTAAACTAAAAATAAAAAGGACGTGATGAACACGCCCTTTATTTTTCCGTTTCAGACGGCCTTTATTATTTAAGGCCGTCTGAAAATCGGTTTACCTTGCTATATTAAACATTCACTTTCTCGGCTACTTCGTTGTAGCTGTCGATTTCATTGAAGTTCATGTAGCGGTAGATTTGGTCGCCCTGCTCGTTAATGATGCCGATATTGGCTTGGTATTCTTCAACAGTCGGGATTTTACCCAGTTTGGAGCAGATTGCCGCCAACTCAGCCGAGCCGAGGTAAACAAAGGTGTTTTTACCCAAGCGGTTCGGGAAGTTACGGGTAGAAGTGGACATTACAGTCGCACCTTCGTGTACTTGCGCTTGGTTACCCATACACAATGAGCAACCCGGCATTTCCATACGCGCGCCTGCACGGCCGAGTACACCGTAGTGACCTTCGTCAGACAACTCTTTCGCATCCATTTTGGTCGGCGGTGCCATCCACAGACGTACCGGGATGTCGCTCTTGCCTTCCAAGAGTTTGGAGGCGGCGCGGAAGTGGCCGATGTTGGTCATACAAGAACCGATGAACACTTCGTCGATTTTGGTGCCGGAGCGTTCAGACATGAAGCACACGTCGTCAGGGTCGTTCGGGCAAGCAATAATCGGCTCTTTAATGTCGTCCATGTTGATTTCAATCACGGCGGCGTATTCGGCATCTTTATCCGCTTCGAGCAATTCAGGATTTGCCAACCATGCTTCCATGGCTTTGATACGGCGTTCCAAAGTGCGTGAATCTTGATAGCCGTCGGCAATCATGTTTTTCATCAACACAATATTGGATTTCATGTACTCGATAATCGGCTCTTTGTTGAGCTTCACGGTACAGCCAGCAGCAGAGCGTTCGGCAGACGCGTCAGTCAATTCAAAGGCTTGTTCCACTTTCAAATCAGGCAGGCCTTCGATTTCGAGGATGCGGCCGGAGAAGATGTTTTTCTTACCGGCTTTGGCAACAGTCAGCAAACCTTGTTTAATCGCGTACAACGGAATTGCATTTACCAAGTCACGCAGGGTGACGCCCGGTTGCAGTTTGCCGCTGAAGCGTACCAATACAGACTCAGGCATATCAAGCGGCATTACGCCCGTGGCTGCTGCGAAAGCAACCAAGCCCGAACCTGCAGGGAAAGAAATACCGATAGGGAAACGGGTGTGGCTATCGCCGCCTGTACCGACTGTATCAGGCAACAGCAGACGGTTGAGCCATGAGTGAATCACGCCATCACCCGGACGCAGGGATACACCGCCACGGGTAGAGATGAAAGCAGGCAATTCTTTATGAGTTCTCACATCGACAGGTTTTGGATAAGCCGCGGTGTGACAGAAAGACTGCATCACCATATCTGCTGAGAAGCCCAAGCAAGCCAGGTCTTTCAATTCGTCGCGAGTCATCGGGCCGGTAGTATCTTGCGAGCCGACAGTAGTCATGCGTGGTTCGCAGTAAGTACCCGGACGCACGCCTTTGCCTTCCGGCAAACCGCAGGCGCGACCAACCATTTTTTGAGCCAATGTGAAACCGGCTTTGCTTTCAGCTGGCGCTTGAGGCAGACGGAACTCGGTAGAAGCAGGCAATTTCAGTGCTTCGCGCGCTTTGGCAGTCAAACCGCGACCGATAATCAGGTTAATACGGCCACCGGCTTGCACTTCGTCCAGCAATACTTGTGATTTCAATTCAAACTCGGCAACAATCTCGCCGTTTTTCACGATTTTGCCTTCATAAGGCAGGATATCGACGACATCGCCCATTTTCAGAGCAGATACATCGACTTCAATCGGCAATGCGCCGGAGTCTTCTTGAGTATTGAAGAAAATAGGAGCAATTTTGCCACCCAAGCACACACCGCCGAAACGCTTATTCGGTACGAACGGAATATCTTCGCCTGTATGCCAAATCACGGAGTTGGTAGCAGATTTACGTGAAGAACCGGTACCGACCACGTCGCCAACGTAAGCAACCGGATGGCCTTTGGCTTTGAGTTCTTCCAACAATTTAATCGGACCGACTTCGCCCGGTTTGTCAGGATTGATGCCGTCGCGCGGGTTTTTCAACATAGCCAGCGCGTGCAGAGGGATATCAGGACGGCTCCATGCATCAGGTGCAGGAGAGAGGTCGTCTGTATTGGTTTCACCGTCGACTTTGAAGACGGTAACAGTGATTTTTTCTGGAACTTTGGCACGAGAAGTGAACCATTCGGCATCTGCCCAAGATTGCAATACTTCTTGCGCGTATTTGTTGCCTTTTTCGGCTTTTTCTTGAACATCGTGGAAAGAGTCAAACATCAACAGAGTGTGTTTCAGACCATTTGCAGCGATAGGCGCAAGTTTGTCGTTGTCCAAGAGTTCGATGAGTGCATGAATGTTGTAACCGCCAAGCATAGTACCCAACAGCTCGGTAGCATACTCAGGGGAAATCAGCGGACTGGATGCGCTGCCTTCGGCAACGGCAGCCAAAAATGAGGCTTTAACTTTGGCGGCATCGTCCACACCGGGTGGTACGCGGTGAGCCAACAGCTCAACCAAGAACTCACCTTCACCGGCAGGTGGATTTTTCAGCAGCTCAACCAAATCAGCAGTCTGCTGAGCAGTCAGAGGAAGGGCGGGAATACCAAGGGCGGCGCGCTCGGTGGCGGCTTTACGATAGGCTTCTAACATCTCTTTGTTCCTTTTTCTGTTTTTTCTTCTGGACAATTGCAAATGATTTGCAATTAAGGATTGTAAACAATCCTTTTAAGTATCATAGACCAGTTTTCAAAAAATGGGAACAGTTATGTTACTAAGTGTAATAAATTTAAACTATTTTATTTAATGTGTTAATAGTCTAATTATCTAAAGCTGCCCTATTCTAGGCGTTTTAGCCAAACAGACGGGAAACTTCGGCTGATTTTTTACGGTACGGCAATATGATTTCAACGCGGAACAGGCCGTCTGATTGGATATATCTGATTTTCGCGTCGGTGTCATACATCAAAGTCAGGCGCTCTTTCAGATTGCGCAAGGCCATAGAATTACCTTTATGCGGCTTGGTATTTTCGTTGGGTTCCGTTCCGCACGGATTTTCGATACTGATGAAAATAGATGATTTTTCCAATTTTGTTAATACCGTAATTATCCCTGGACGGTGGATAGATTCGACACCATGGAATACGGCATTTTCCAAAAGCGGTTGCAACAACAGATGCGGTGTTTCCGCATCATCAGGCGCATGGTGCTGCCACATGACCTGTACGCGCATATGTCCCATGCGGATTTGCTCGATGGCAATATATTCCTGCGCCCACTCGATTTCCTGTCCTAAGGTACTGTTTTGACTACCGTCGCGCAGTTGTGCGCGGAACAAGTTGGCCAAATTTTCCAGCAAAGTCTCCGCGTCATACGGACGCAGACGGATTAAGCTGATGGCGGCATTCAAGCTGTTAAACAAGAAATGCGGACGGATACGCGCTGTCAACGCTCTCAGTCTGGCTTCGGAAATGGAAGGCGCAAGGCTATTGCGACGGGCTGCTTCGATGTACATGAAACTGAAACAAAAAAAGGTCAGCAAGAAGAAGTGTTGAATCAGCAGCCAAATTTCCGTCTTCAAAATCACTAGATCGACAAACAAGAAAATCAGCAGGTTGGAGACGTAGGAAACCACAACGCTGTACTGCGAGCGAAGCAGGGAAGGCGCAAATGCCTGTAAGAAATAGACCTTGAGTAAAATTAAGAGGATGACGGGGCAAGCCCATGAAAAATGTTGGAAAATCTGTTCCGGATAAGGCACACCCGATACCGTCATCAACGGAAAGATAAACAAACTGATTAATAAAACAATAAGCAGGCGCACCAAAGTTGCGGAATTGCGCAAATCCGGCACTGCGAAATTCTGGTTTATTTGACGTATAATAGACATGATTTCAACCGTTTTCTTTCATAATGTATAGACGGGTCTGCTATATTGAAGACGTAGACCCTGTTTTTTATTTATATTTTAAGGATGCTGATATGAGCAAGGACAAAACCTGGTCAGGCCGTTTTAACGAACCTGTTTCCGATCTGGTCAAAAAATATACCGGCTCGATTGATTTTGACAAACGGCTGGCAGAATGGGACATCCAAGGCTCGCTGGCACACGCGCAAATGCTGACACAGTCGGGCGTTTTGAGCGAAGACGACCTCTTTGCCATCCGTCAGGGCATGGCCGAGATTATAGCAGAAATCAAGGAAGGAACGATTTCCTGGTCGCTGGATTTGGAAGATGTCCACATGAACATCGAACGCCGCCTCACCGACAAAATCGGCGATGCCGGCAAACGCCTGCACACCGGCCGCAGCCGCAACGACCAAGTCGCTACCGACATCCGCCTGTGGCTGCGCGACCAGATTACCGTCATTCAAGACCTGATTCAAAACCTTCAGACGGCCTTGGTTGATTTGGCGGAACAAAACGCCGAAACCGTCATGCCCGGCTTTACCCACCTGCAAGTTGCCCAGCCGGTCAGCTTCGGGCATCACATGCTCGCCTACGTTGAAATGCTCGGCCGCGATTTCGAGCGCATGGTCGACTGCCGCAAACGCGTCAACCGTATGCCGCTCGGCGCCGCAGCCCTTGCCGGTACCACCTACCCGATTCAACGCGAAATTACCGCCGAGCTGCTGGGATTTGAGCAAATCTGCCAAAACTCACTCGATGCCGTATCTGACCGCGATTTTGCCATTGAGTTCACGGCCGCCGCTTCTCTGATTATGGTCCACCTGAGCCGCCTTTCCGAAGAATTGATTTTGTGGATGAGCCCGCGTTTCGGCTTTATCGACATTGCCGACCGTTTCTGCACCGGCTCGTCCATCATGCCGCAAAAGAAAAACCCCGACGTACCCGAACTCGTGCGCGGTAAATCCGGTCGCGTGATTGGCCACCTGATCGGCCTGGTTACCCTGATGAAATCTCAACCTTTGGCATATAACAAAGATAATCAGGAAGACAAAGAGCCTTTGTTTGATACTGCCGATACGCTTATCGACACCCTGCGCATTTACGCCGACATGATGCGCGGCGTAACCGTCAAACCCGACAACATGCGCGCCGCCGTAATGCAGGGTTTTGCAACTGCTACCGATTTGGCGGATTACTTGGTGAAAAAAGGCATGCCTTTCCGCGACAGCCACGAAGTTGTTGCCCAAGCCGTGCGCCATGCCGATGAAGCTGGCGTTGATTTGAGCGAATTGCCGCTTGAAGTCTTGCAAGGTTTCAGCGGTTTGATTACCAACGACGTTTACAGCGTGCTAACACCCGAAGGCAGCTTAAACGCGCGCAACCACTTGGGCGGCACCGCGCCTGAACAAGTCCGTTTCCAAATTAAACGCTGGCGTGAATTGTTGGCTTAAACCCATCTAAATACATAATAAAAGGCCGTCTGAAAATTTTCAGACGGCCTTTTGATTACCCGTGTTACACTCAACCGCACAATAAAAACAGATAAACCTAAACTTACCTTCAAACGAGAAAACACGCCTCCTGACTTTGCCGCCATCTTCAAACAAAAGGAGCAAGGATGAAAAACATTGTCTTAAAATTGGTTATGATCTGCCTATGCTGCGGATGCTATGCCGTATTCGTTGCCTGGGAAAATGGCGGATTCAGCCAGCTCCATGATTTTCAAGCAATAGAGAGCAACGGCATGAGCGTATACCTTCATCAAATCTCCGCCGCCACCATGCAGGCTGAAAAAAACGAGCTGTCGATTTTGCAAAACAACCAAAACAGCTTAGCCTCTTGCGTCGGCATTGAATCTTTATGCGAACACGCCAAGCCGGGCATCTGGGTTGAACATGCCAAATTCTTACAGCATAAGGACACGGGCAAATTATTGGTACTTTCGTTGGACTATTTAGAAAACAGTGACACCGCAAAAACCCTACACAACCGCTATTCTGCATCGCTCCTACCCCAAGCAGATAGAAAGGATGCGTGGCATTACGCCTGGCGTACATTTTTGAGCTCAATAATATTTCTAATGGTCGTCAATCTGACGCCAATGATTTTTGCCCTATTCGAAGAAAAGACAAGCGCAGCATAAAAACATGCCGTCTGAAAACATTTTCAGACGGCATGTTTCATTATTAAAGCTTAACGCGGATGAACCATATCGGCAGGAACGACCAATTCGTCAAACTCTTCGCCTGTCAACAAGCCCAATTCGATGGCGGTTTCGCGCAACGATTTGTCGTTTTTATAGGCGGTTTTGGCGACTTTGGCGGCGTTTTCGTAGCCGATTTTGCGGTTTAACGCAGTAACCAACATCAGAGAATGGTGCAAGAAATAATCGATTTTTTCCGGTACGGGTTCGATGCCGACGGCGCAGTTTTCGTTGAAGCTGTTGCACGCATCGCCCAACAGGCGGATGGATTGCAAGAGGTTGTAAGCGATAACGGGCATATAGACGTTCAGCTCGAAGTTGCCCGATGCGCCTGCCATGCCGATGGTGACGTCGTTGCCGAACACTTGGCAGCACACCATGGTCATTGCTTCGCATTGGGTCGGGTTGACTTTGCCCGGCATGATGGACGAACCCGGCTCGTTTTCGGGGATTTTGATTTCGCCCAAACCGCAGCGCGGGCCGCTTGCCAGCCAACGGATGTCGTTGGCGATTTTGTTCAGGCTTGCCGCCAGCGTTTTCAATGCGCCCGAAGCGGCAACGGCGGCATCGCGTCCGCCCAAGGCTTCAAATTTGTTCGGCGCGCTGACAAATGGCAGGCCGGACAGTTCGGCGAGTTTGGCGGCGGCTTTTTCGGCGTATTCGGGATGGCTGTTTAAGCCCGTGCCGACCGCCGTGCCGCCCAAAGCGAGTTCATACAAGTCTTTAAGCGCATCGTTCAGACGGCCTAAACCGTGATCGAGCTGGGAAACGTAGCCGGAAAATTCTTGTCCCAAAGTCAGCGGCGTCGCGTCCTGCAAATGGGTGCGGCCGATTTTGACGATAGGGGCGAATTCTTTGGCTTTTTTGTCCAATGTATCGCGCAGGGCTTTTACCGCCGGAATAAGGTGGCGGTTGATTTCAATCGCGGCGGCAACGTGGATGGCGGTCGGGAACGCATCGTTGGTCGATTGCGCGTGGTTCACATGGTCGTTGGGATGGACGGGCTGGTACGCTGCCAAACCCGTACCAGCGATTTCGTTGGCGCGGTTCGCCAGCACTTCGTTCATGTTCATATTGGACTGCGTGCCGGAGCCGGTCTGCCACACTACCAATGGGAACTGCCCGTCAAGCTTGCCGTTCAACACATCATCTGCCGCCTGCGTAATCAAATCTGCCTGTTCGGGCTTAATCCTGCCGAGGGAAACATTGGTGGCGGCTGCGGCTTTTTTTACCAGCGCCAAAGCATAAATCAACGGCTGCGGCAGGGTTTCGCCGCCGATTTTGAAATTGTTGCGGCTGCGCTGGGTCTGCGCGCCCCAATAGGCTTCGGACGGGACTTCGACATTGCCCATGGTGTCGTGTTCGGTACGGGTACTCATGCGTTTCTCCTATATTTAAACAGAAATAATAATGATTCTTAAATTTATTATACCCAGCAAAAGGCCGTCTGAAAAGAGAGGGGTTTTCAGACGGCCTTTTGCTTTATTACCCTGAAATATTAATAGTAGACAAAACCCGATTTCGGAGCAAATACAACCTGCGCCGCCACTCCCCTCTTCTAAAAATTCTCCTTCTTGCCGATTTGTATTTTGCGCTAGGTGTTTATCGACAATAAATACCTTATCGTTTCTTTACTTTGCTTCTCTCTAAGAGCATAATAAATAAAAATGATTATCAGGATATAGATCATGAAACAAAACCATTTGATTTGCTTGTTAATGAGCAGTTTTGCCGCCGCAAACGGCTTTGCCGAAACCTTGGCAGACCCAGACGAAATCCAGCCTGTCAAAACCTTCTCCCCTCCCAAACCGATTGCACCAACCGCCGCACAAGGCTATTTCCCCGAAAACCAATTCGACCGCACCGACCGCAGCGATCATTACTTTGTTACCGAAAACATAGACCAAGCCTTCCGTCCGCTGAAAGCAAACAGCGGCTTCTACGGCAAAAGTTTTTACAATTCCGTTACCGCGCAAGCGCGTGGAGCAAAAGTGTACGGCGTGGTCAACCTCAATCACACCAAGGCCAACGGCTATAAAGACGGCGACAGCAATCAGACCGATTGGAAATATAGCCGTTTTAATCAAGCTTTGGTACTCGGTTTCGTGCCGTCTGAAAATCAGGAATACCGCCTCACCTACCTACACGACGACATCAACAACGACCGCCAACCGCAGTTCGTCAACGACGCATTGGATACCGAACGCCACATCGCCAAACTCAACGCGCGTTGGGGCAATGCCGATTTGAGCAATACGGTCAGCGCGGAAGCAGGCATCATCAAACTCAAACGCCATGCCGACAATTACTCCCTGCGCCAAAACAATACGCCGCAGCAAGTATTCGTAGAGCTTGACCGCAAAGTGTACGACTTCTCGCTCAAACACGATGCGAACTTCGGCAAATTCCACAACACCGCCGCCGTTAGCTACCGCAACGACAGCCAAAACGGCGAGCGCAACGCCCACACCGCCATGCGCGATTTCCTCAACGGCTACCGTTTCGCCGATGTACACCTCGACCGCTGGCGCATTGCCGATACCTTGTCTTACAAGTTTGACGACCGACACAAACTGGGCTTGGGTTTGAGCTACGAAATCAACAAAGCGGACGTACGCAAAAATACGGCGCAACCCGCCCATCCGATGAACCGCAACCTTGCCTTCGCCTCATCGCAGCAAATCTGGAAAACCCATTACGGCTACGACTTCAACGGCAAAGTGCGCCGTCATGCCTTTTCAGGTGAACTCAAATACGATTTTACGCCGTCTGAAACGCAAAAATACGGCGTTTCCCTTGCTCACTTAGAACGCATCGGCGACAACACCGAACGCTTCAACTCGCTTGCCGCCATCGTGCAAAACCGTATGAACGGCATGCTGATGAACCAAAACCCAGCCGCCGCCATCGCAGGCAATCCCCTGCTGAAAACCGAAAAACACAACCGCATCAAGCTCACCGCCGACAGCCGCAACGACTACTACAACGGCTATATGAACTCGTTGGCAGGCGCAGGCTGGAACGTGGGCGGCACACTTGTGGCGGACAAAGTCAAAGACCTGATTATTTTTGACCGCGCACACGGACAAAGCGGCACGGCTTCCAAAGGCAGCGGCATCATCACACGCAACGTGGATGCACGATTGTTTACCGCGCAAGCCTACGCGCGTTACAACTTCAATCCGCATTGGGCGGCAGGCATCAAAGCCACCTACAACTACGGACACAATGAAACCGACGGCAGGCCGCTCTATCAAATCCGTCCGTTTGAAGCCGCCGTCCAAGCCGACTACAAAAACTACTTTGCCCACGGCAGCTACAACATCGGCGCAGCAACACGCTTTGTCGCCAAACAAACGCGCGGCGATTTTGACGCGGCAAGAGGTCTGGGCATAGACAAACGCGAAGCCGCCAAAGGCTTTACCGTTGCCGACCTTTACGCAGGCGTAAACATCAAAGACAAATACGGCTTGCGCTTGGGCGTAAACAACGTGTTCAACAAAAAATACGCCGAACACATCAGCGGCGACCACGTCCTCGCCCTGTCGCCCAGTGTGGTGTATGCACCGGGCAGGACATATTGGTTGAGTTTGCATGCGGCTTTTTAAAATCAGGCCGTCTGAAAGAATGCCTACACTGGCTTATTAAGAATTAGGAGATAAAAAATGGACATGAAAAGACGCGATTTCTTAAAAATGACCGCCGCTCTGGCAGCCGCAGGCGTTTCGCCTTCATTGTTGGCAGCCGGTAAAGAACAATTTACCGTGTACGGCGCACCGGCAATGCCCAGCGTAACCATTGCCGTAGCGGCGTTGCAAGGCAAGCTGGCGAAACAGGCAGATGTATCGCTGAAAATCTGGCGTTCGCCCGACCAACTGCGCGCAGGCGTAGCAAGCGGACAATTTAAAGTGATGATGAGCCCGAGCAATGTCGGCGTAAACCTGCGCAACCAAGGGCAGAAAGTCGGCATGGTCAATATTTTGACCAACGGCATCACGCAGCTGATGTGCAAAGGCAGTGCGATTGCCTCGCCTCAGGATTTGGTCGGCAAAAAAATCCTCGTACCGTTTAAAAATGATATGCCCGACATCGTGCTGCAAGCCTTACTGAAAAAACTGAAAATCGACGCGCACAAAGTCGGCATCACTTACACCGCCACGCCGCCGGAAGCAGTCGGACTGTTTTTGAGCAAGGACTACCACGCTGCCATCCTGCCCGAACCGATGGCAACCGCCAGCCTACTTAAAGGCAAAACCATGGGCGTAAACGTCGTGCGTGGATTTGACTTGGTGAAAGCATGGGGACAGGCGTTTGACACCAAACCGCTGATTCCGATGGCAGGCATCATCGCCAACGAAGAATATTTCCACGCACACAAAGCGCAGTTCGACATCTTCCATCAGGATTTGAAAAACGCGCTCAACTGGATACTCGCCAACCGTCAGAGCGCCGCGAAAATCGGCAAAAACTACCTCCCCGCCCCCGAACCCGCCCTAGTCATGGGCTTGGACGGCGCGCGGCTGACGGTAACCAAAGGCAGCGAAGTGAAGAACGAGATTTTGAAGTTTTACGAAATCCTGATGCAGTTCAACCCGAAACTCTTGGGCGGCAAGCTGCCGGATAACGGGTTCTTCTTAGCTTAAAAGAGGAGAGAGGCCGTCTGAAAATAGTGAAAGCCATTGAAATTTGACTTATCATTTTTCAGACGGCCTGTTAGGACATTATCAGCAGCGTAGGTCGGATTCTTGAATCCGACATTTCGGCTAAATGGGGGCTGTCGGATACGAGTATCCGACCTACTTTTTTCAGACGGCCTATCCTTGCCAAAACATAACGACAAACCAACACCCAAACCATGATTAAAACCGACAAAATCCGCAAACCGCAGCCTGCGCTGTTTTACATCATCGACTACCTTTGGAGCGGCTTTGCCGGTCTAGGCGTGGCGATGGTAGTGGTGGCGTTGTGGGCGTGGGGCAGTGCCGTGTTCGGCGAGTTTATGCTGCCTGCGCCGGTGGAGGTGTTTCAAAAATCTTTGGCTTTATTGAAACATTTTCAGGAAAACGAAATCGGGATTTCGCTGTGGCGGTCGGTGGTGGGGATTTCGATTGCTTTGGTAGCAGGATTGGCGGCGGGGCTGGTGGCAGGCAGTTTTAAGACGGCGATGGCGTTGCTCAAGCCTGTGATTACGATTTTGTTGGCGATGCCGCCGATTATTTGGGTGGTGATGGCTCTGTTTTGGTTCGGTTTCGGCAATCCGAGCGTGTTGTTTACCATTATTGTGTTGGTTGCGCCGCTGACGTTTGCGAGTGCGGCGGTCGGGATGGCGAGCGTGAACAAGCAGCATGAGGAATTGTTTGACGCTTATAAATTAGGCCGTCTGAAAAAAATCCGTTATCTGTATATCCCGCATCTGACGGGTTATGTGATTTCCAGTGTCGGCGTGGCGGTGGCGATGGGGGTGAAGGTGGTGATTATGGCGGAACTCTTGGGCGCGAGCGAAGGCGTGGGCGCGCGGATTGCAGACGCAAGGGCGATGCTGGAGACTTCGACGGTGATGGCTTATGTGGTGTTGGTTATCGTGTTTGTGTCACTGTTTGAATACCTGATTACCAAACCTTTGGAAATTTTGTTTATGCCGTGGAGGAGATGATGCTCTGTCTTGAAAACGTGCGTTTTGAAATTCTCCGCGACCCCATCGTGCGCGATTTCAGTTTGAACCTGCAACATGGCGAAGTGAAAGCTTTGTTCGGGCCGAGCGGCTGTGGCAAGACGACGGTTTTGCGTTTGATTGCGGGCTTGGAAACGCCGAAATCGGGCACGATACGCAATACTTTCCGCAAAACGGGTTTTCTATTTCAGGAAAACCGCCTGCCGGGAAACTTGACCGCGATGCAGAATATCGCTATTTTTATGGACAAACCCGATGAAGGCGAAATCATCGCGCTGGCGGCGAAAGTCGGGCTGACTGCGGGCGATTTGAACAAATATCCGACCGAATTGTCCGGCGGCATGGCGAAACGGGTAGCATTTTTGCGCCTGCTGCTGTGCGGCTGCGACCTTGCCTTGCTGGACGAGCCGTTCGTCGGTTTGGACCGCGATTTGCGCGATATTTTGGTCGCCATGCTGGTAGAAAAAATCGAGCGGCAGGGCATGGCGTGTATGCTGGTAACGCACGACCGCTTCGAAGCCGCACGCCTGAGCCATGAAATCATGCTGCTTTCCACTAAGGGCATGAACGTGCAAAACGTGATTACCCTGCCTACGCCGCTGTCCGAACGCGATTCGGCTTTTGAAGAAGCCGTGGTGGCAAGAGAGTTTCAGGGGATTCATTATTATGAGTGATAGGAATTTAAATTTCTGACAAACCTTGCGGTTCGTTGCCCTCTCCCTAACCCTCTCCCACGGGGAAAGGGGATCAGGTTTCTCAAAATCAGAGAGCCGTAGAATTGGGAATCAGATGTCAGGTAAACCTGAAAATGTTCAGGCTCGACAGCCCAATTCCCTCTCCCCGTGGGAGATGGCTAGGGAGAGGGTAAGCAAGCCGCAGGCTTGCCTCTTTAGCGAAAGATACGAATCTGTTATCCGAACGCGATTCGGTTTTTGAAAAAGCCGTGGTGCCAAGGGGGCAGGGGATTCATTATGAGGTGCTTTATGTTTTCGACTGTGATTACTGCTGCTGTTTTATATATTGCTACAGCAGTAGATTTGTTGGTAATACTATTAATATTTTTTGCTAGAGCAAATACTAGAAAAGAATATCGAGATATTTATATCGGACAATATTTAGGTTCTGTAATTTTAATATTAGTTAGTTTATTTCTAGCTTTTGTTTTGCATTATGTTCCGGAAAAATGGGTGTTGGGTTTATTAGGTTTAATACCGATTTACTTAGGTATTAAAGTTGCTATTTACGACGATTGTGAGGGCGAAAAAAGAGCTAAAAAAGAATTGGATGAAAAAGGGTTGTCAAAATTAGTCGGTATTGTTGCTTTGGTTACAGTTGCTAGTTGTGGTGCAGATAATATTGGACTTTTTGTTCCTTACTTTGTGACTTTAGATCTTGTCGACTTATTAGTTACTCTTCTTGTATTTTTAATATTGATTTTTGTTTTAGTATATACAGCACAAAGATTGGCTAATATTTCAGGTGTTGGTGAAATTGTAGAGAAGTTTAGTCGTTGGATAATGGCTGTTATTTATATTGGTTTAGGATTATTTATTATTATTGAAAATAATACAATTCAAACAATAATATCAATAATATGAATGATACGGGCATTTGAGTATCTGACAAACCTTCGGCTTGCTTCTTCAATACAAGATACAACCCTGTCCTCCCAATAAATCTATATCCGAAAGCATCTTCATGCAGAATCAAGCCAAATCATGAATAAGTTTTTCACCCACCCCATGCGGCCGTTTTTCGTCGGTGCGGCGGTGTTTGCCATACTCGGCGCGTTGGTGTTTTTCATCAGCCTCGGTGCCGTCATTTTGCACCGCCAAATCTTCTTAGAACTCATGCTGCCTGCGGCATACGGCGGCTTCCTGACTGCAGCCATGCTCGAATGGACGGGTTATAAAGGTCGTCTGAAACCTGTCGCTACTTTGATGGCGGCATTACTGCTCGCCGCATCTGCCATACTGCCCTTTTCGCCGCAAACTGCCTCGTTTTTCGTTGCCGCCTATTGGCTGGTATTGCTGCTGTTTTGCGCCTGGCTGATTTGGCTCGACCGCAATACTGACAACTTCGCCCTCTTAATGCTGCTTGCCGCGTTTACTATTTTTCAGACGGCCTACGCCGCAACTGGCGATTTGAACTTACTGCGCGTTCAAGTACATCTGAACATGGCGGCGGTCATGTTTGTATCCGTCCGCGTCAGCATTCTTTTGGGCGCGGAAGCCCTTAAAGAATGCCGTCTGAAAGACCCTGTTTTTATTCCAAATATCGTTTATAAAAACATCGCCATTACTTTCCTGCTCTTGCACGCCGCCGCCGAACTTTGGCTGCCCGCGCAAACCGCCGGTTTTACCGCGCTTGCCGTCGGCTTCATCCTGCTCGCCAAGCTGCGTGAGCTTCACCATCACGAACTCCTGCGCAAACACTACGTCCGCACTTATTACCTGCTCCAACTCTTTGCCGCCGCAGGCTATCTGTGGACAGGCGTGGAGAAACTGCAAAATCTGCCCTCCTCCGCCCCATTACACCTGATTACCCTCGGTGGCATGATGGGTGGCGTGATGATGGTGTGGCTGACCGCCGGACTGTGGCACAGTGGCTTTACCAAACTCGACTACCCTAAGCTCTGCCGCATTGCCGTCCCCCTGCTCTTTATGACTGCCGTCTCGCGCGCTTTCTTGATGAACGTGAACCCGATATTTTTCATTACCGTTCCTGCGCTTCTGACCATCGCCGTGTTCGTACTGTATCTTTTCACGTTTGTACCGATATTTCGGGAAAATGCGTTTACGGATGATCCGGAATAAAACAAAAGGCCGTCTGAAAATTTCAGACGGCCTTTGCTTTAAATAAATGCTTTATTTGTTGGCGTTCAAATAAAGATTAATCAGGCGTGTAGTGGAGCTGTCGTGTTTTTGCACTTCGGTCTCGCCGGTCAATTCGGCAAGAATGGTTTTGGCCAGTTGTTTGCCGAGTTCTACACCCCATTGGTCAAAGCTGTTGATGCCCCAAATAATGCCTTGAACGAAAGTTTTGTGTTCGTACATGGCAATCAGGCTGCCCATATTGCGCGGGTTGATTTTGTCCATGAGGATGAGGTTGGTTGGACGGTTGCCGGAGAAGGTTTTGTGCGGAACCAGCTCTTCGATACGCTCTGCTTCCATGCCTTGGGCTTGAAGCTCGGCGCGGACTTCGTCAGGCGTTTTGCCGCGCATAAAGGCTTCGGCTTGGGCAAAGACGTTGGCCAACAGGATTTCGTGATGGCCTTGCAAATTGCTGCGTTTTTCAAGAGAGGCGATGAGGTCAATCGGCGTGATGTGCGTACCTTGGTGCAGCAGTTGGAAGAAGGCGTGCTGGCCGTTGATACCGGTTTCGCCCCAAATAATCGGGGAAGTTTCGTAACCGACCGGTTTACCGTCAAGGGTAACTTGTTTGCCGTTGCTCTCCATGTCGAGCTGCTGGATGAATTTGGGCAGGCGGTGGAGATGTTGGTCGTAAGGCGCGATAACGTGGCTGCCGCCGCCGTAGTAGTTGATGTACCAGATGCCGATAAGGGCGAGGATGACGGGCATATTGCGCTCTAGCGGCGTATTGATGAAGTGTTGGTCCATCAGATGCGCGCCGTTGAGCATTTCGATGAAGTTTTCTTCGCCGAGATACAGCATAATCGGCAGGCCGATGGCCGACCACAGGCTGTATCGTCCGCCGACCCAGTCCCAAAATTCAAACATATTGGCGGTATCGATACCGAATTCGGCAACTGCTTTTTGGTTGGTCGATACGGCAACGAAGTGTTTGGCCACGGCACTTTCATCGCCTGCATGATCCAAGAACCATTTACGCGCGGTCAGGGCGTTGGTCAGGGTTTCTTGGGTGGTAAAGGTTTTGGACGCAATGATGAACAGCGTAGTTTCAGGGTGGACTTTGGACAATACGTCGCGCAGTTGGGAGCCGTCCACATTGGAGACGAAGTGCATGTTCAGGCGCGGATGGCCGAAAGGCTTGAGCGCGGTACACATCATCAGAGGGCCAAGGTCGGAGCCGCCGATACCGATGTTGACGACGTCGGTAATGACTTGATTGGTATAGCCCAACCAGCTGCCGCTGCGGACTTCATGCGCGAACTCGCCCATGCGTTGCAGGACATGGTTGACCTTAGGCATCACATCTTCACCGTCTACGACGATGGGGGCATTGGTGCGGTTGCGCAGGGCGACGTGGAGTACGGCGCGGTTTTCCGTCGTATTGATTTTTTCGCCGTGGAACATTTGCTGCATCCGCTCCGGTACGCCTGCTTCACGCGCCAACTCGAACAAAAGCGACATGGTTTCGTCGTTGATACGGTTTTTAGAATAATCCAAAGTCAGGCCACCAACCTGCAGCCAGTAGCGCTCGGCACGTTCGGGATCTTGCTCGAACATTTCGCGCATGTGTTGTTCTTTGGTTTCGTCAAAATGTATCCATAATTTTGACCAAGCTGGTAAATCGTGAAGGTGTTTCATCGGATGCTCTCCTGGATAGTGGACAGTTTTGTTGAGAAAACGGCCGTGAGGTCGTCTGAAACGGGAACGGGGTGGTTTCCGTTTTTTGAGGTTTCAGACGGCCTTGATGTGGGTTGAGGCCGTCTGAAGATATCAGTGAAGAATCAATCTTTATCGTATTCGATGTGTTTGTTATGTATGCTTTTTTTACTTTTTTGCAGTTGCGCGCTGGCAGTGTCGCCCAAACGCAAGGCCAAGCCGATGGCAAGAATGTCGATAACGGCCAGCTGCAGAAGACGGGACACCATAGGCGTATAAAGCTCGGCATTTTCCTGAGTGGCAATGCTCAATACGCAGTCGGCCATTTGGGCCAACGGCGAATCATTGCGGGTCAGCGCGATAACGGCTGCACCGTTTTCTTTGGCGATACTGGCCGCGTCCAACAATTCGATAGATGAGCCGGTATTGGAAATCGCCACCAATACATCCTGCTCAGTCAATACGGAAGCCGCCATCAGCTGGGTATGCGTATCGACATAGGCAACGGTGGACATACCGAAGCGGAAGAATTTGTGTTGCGCATCCTGGGCAACGATGCCGGAATTGCCGACACCATAAAACTCAACGCGTCGCGCGTGCATCAGAATGGCAATCGCGTTTTCAAGCTCAGATTCTTTCAGGAAGCGGCGCTCGCCCAAAAGGGAGGCTGCGGCATTGCCCAATACTTTTTCGACCACGCTGCCCATGTTGTCATCGGCGTTTAACTCTTCATGAACGTAAGGCATGCCTTCGTGGCCGATGCTGGCAGACAAAGCGAGTTTGAACTCAGGCAAGCCTTTGTAACCCAAGCTGCGGCAGAAACGGATTACAGTCGGCTGACTGACGGATGCACGCTCGGCGATTTCCGCCACAGCGGCATGAACGAACCATTTAGGCTCGGCCAGCGCAGATTCGGCAACTTTACGTTCTGCGCCGGAGAGATTGGACAATGATTCGCTGATTTTGCTTAACATATACTCTACCCTTTGATTCTTTGACGTTCAGGACAAGGTACATTTTCGTACCCTGCCCTGCACCGCCGTTTGTGTGTTTAAACGTTATTTAAATGATTGTCTAATGCGACCGCCGCGCCGACGATGCCCGGAAATTCGCTCAATACGACATACACGGGAATAGCGGCAAGATAAGCCTCAAAGCGGCCTTTGTTTTCAAAGCGGCTGCGGAATGGAGACGTTTTAAAGTAATCCAACACGCGCGGGATAATGCCGCCACACAAATACACGCCGCCGCGCGCACCCAATGACAAAGCCAAATTGGAAGCAACCGTACCCAGCATGGCGCAGAAAATATCCAAAGTCTGACGGCAAATCGGCGATGTTCCGCTCAATGTCTTATCGGTGATTTCAGAAGGCTTCAGACGGCATTGTTTGATGTTGTCGCGTTTGGCCAATGCTTCGTAAATCAGGCTCAAACCTGCGCCGCTCAAGAAACGCTCGGCAGAAACATGGCCGTATTTGTTTTTAGCGTATTGCCAAATCAATACTTCCATATCGTCAAACGGCGGGAAGCTGGTATGGCCACCCTCGCCTGCCAACGCTACCCAGCCGGCAGCGCTGTGCACCAAACCGCTGACACCCAAACCGGTACCCGGACCAATAACGGCTTTAGGCGCAAATTCGATTGGTTTTTGACCGCCGATTTGTATCAAGTCTTTCTTATCGGTTTTTGTTACCGCCAAAGCCTGGGCGGTAAAGTCGTTCAACAGAATCAACGTTTCAAAACCCAAAGCCTGGCGGGTGGTTTCGATGGAGAATGCCCAGTGGTGGTTGGTCATCTGCACCCAGTCGCCCAAAATCGGATTGGCAATCGCAAAGGCGGCGTGCAAAACTTTCGGACTGCCTGCGCGTTCCAAATAAGTTTTGGCGGCATCGACAATGGTGTCGTAATCCTGGCAAGGCAAGACTTCAGCCTTTTCAATCACTTGTGGTGCAGTTTCAAGCGCAAAACGGGCATTCGTACCGCCGATATCGGCAACCAAACGAGGATAAGCTTCAGTGTGCATAGTAGACATGGCAGTTAATTCCTTGGTGATTGAGAATCAGACTGGTCGGATATTCGGTATCGGCCCTTGCGGCAGCTTTATCAAATACTGCTTTTTTCTCTGCGCCTTGAATAGCCAAAAACACATTCGGCGTTTTGGCAATTGCACCCAAAGTCATGCTTACGCGCTCATGCGGCGCGGTAACCGGCGTAGTATGAATCAATGTCGGGTCATTGGCTTCATTGATTGCTGCCTGTAATTGAGGCGCTTGAGGGAACAACGACGCCGTATGCCCGTCTGAACCCATGCCCAACACCAGCACGTCAGGTTGCTTGTAATGTTTCAATGCATAAGCAACGACAACTTCAGGTTGTAATTCAGTTTCAGACTTTCCGTCTTCAACAACAGGAATCCATGTGGCAACGGCCGCGTTATTTTTGAGCAGATATTCACGTACCAAGCCTGTATTGCTGTCGGCATGCGTGGTCGGGACAATACGCTCGTCCACCAAAGTAATGCCGACATTTTGCCAATTTAAATCTTTTTGCGACAAAGCCTCGAAAAACGCAATCGGCGAACGACCGCCGGAAACAGCCAAAACCGCATGGCCTTTCTCATTCAACGCGGTTTGTAATGCAGCGGCAACGGCATCAGCGAGAGCCTGCGCGGCAGTTGCAGCGTTTTCTTGTTCGTGCCAAACAAACATGTTTCGTCCTTTCATGGTTTCAGACGGCCTTTTGTTGGAAAACAAGGCCGTCTGAAAGAAATATTATTGCTCTTCGTGCCACTTGTTGCCGTCACGCGCCAACAGCGCGCGCGCAGCTTCAGGACCCCAAGAATGGGCTTCGTAAGCATGCGGAGGCGTTGTATTGTTCGCCCAGTTTTCCAGGATAGGCATCACATATTCCCAAGCGGCTTCGAGTTCGTCGCGGCGGTTGAACAAAGCGAGTTTACCGTTAATCACGTCCAGCAGCAGGCGCTCATAAGCCTCAGCGCGGCGACCCTCTACGGCTGTGCCCAAGTCCACGCCAATCGGCGTAACTTCGACTTTGTTGCCAGCACCCGGGGTTTTCACTTGTGTGTAAAGACGGACGGATTCGGTCGGTTGTAGTTCAATAACCAAACGATTCGGCGCAGGTTGGCTGTTGTCAAAAATATGGTTTTGCAGCGGACGGAAGTTCAACACGATTTCCGCCACTTTGCCTGCCATGCGTTTGCCGGTACGCAGGTAGAAAGGTACGCCTTTCCAACGCTCGTTTTCGATTTCGGCTTTGATGGCAACATAGGTTTCAGTGAAACTGTCTTTCGGTACGTCGACTTCTTCCAGATAGCCGTTCATACCGTTTGCTGCAACATATTGGCCGCGAATAACATTTTCGTTGACGGATTCGATGGTCAGCGGTTTCAGCGATTTGATGACTTTCACTTTCTCGTCGCGTACGGCATCGGCATCCAAGCTTGCCGGCGCTTCCATCGCAGTCATACAAAGCATTTGCATCAAGTGGTTTTGCACCATATCGCGCAATGCGCCGGTAATGTCGTAAAACTCACCGCGTTCTTCCACGCCCAACTGCTCGGCGATGGTCAGCTGTACGCTTTCAATATATTTGTTGTTCCACAAAGGCTCGAACATCACATTAGCAAAACGCAAGGCCAGCAGGTTTTGCAGGCTTTCTTTACCCAAATAATGGTCGATACGGTAGATTTGTTCTTCTTTGAAATAACGGGCTACATCTGTATTGATTTGTTGGGAAGAAGCCAAGTCCGTACCCAACGGTTTTTCCAAAACCACGCGCACGTTATCGGCATTCAAACCGATTTCGGCAAGATTTTCACAGGCTTGTGCAAAGAATTTCGGCGCAGTTGAGAGGTAGATCACGACATTCTCAGTATTCTTGCGCGCTTTTACCAAGTCGCCCAAAGCAATGAAGTCGTCTTTCTTTGTCACATCGACTTTCAAATACTCAAGACGTTGGATAAACGATGCCCACGCTTCATCTGAGAAGTTTTGTTTGACATGGATTTTAGAATTCGTTTCCACTTTAGCCAAAAAGCCGGCGGTATCCAATTCGCTGCGGCTTACGCCCAAAATACGACCTTCGGGATGAAGCAAACCGGCTACATGCGCCTGATACAGGCAAGGCAAAAGTTTACGCATTGCCAAATCGCCGGTCGCGCCAAACAACACCAAATCAAAATTTGTCTGTGTACTCATTGTTTCATCTCTCGTTGAGGAAGCTTGCTTCAAAACTTTTGGACTGTCGTCATCCATAAAAATCGATTAAAATCAAAAGCCTTTAAGCAATAAGCAGTAAAGAACCAATCGCCTGCACCAAAATTTCAAACAAGCGGGCTAATGAGTAGTAATACTACACATGGCTACACATTTTGTCTATTCTCATTTTTACAAATTGTTTGATTTAACATAAAAGTTTGATGACTTTTGCAGCCTGCCATTTTACGAATTGACCATACCTCGATTTAAATCAAATTTCTTCCACTTAGTAAATTATTTTGTAACAAAATTACAGATTTTGTACTATAATATGCGGACGCTTCGAAGAGAAAATCTTCAAATATTCAGACGGCCCATATTATTCATTCCCACAGCTCAAGGCCGTCTGAAGAAAACACCCAATACAAAAATCAGAAACGCGCAAACAAAATCCCTATCATATCGTTTAGCCAGGAGACCGCACATGAACCCCACTCCTATTCACCCGAAACTCGCCGAAATTACCGAGCGCATCATCGAGCGCAGCCGCCCGACGCGTGAAAAGTATCTGGCGAAAATCCGCAGCGCCAAACAGATGGGACGCTTAGAGCGCAACCAGCTCGGCTGCAGCAACTTGGCACACGGCTATGCCTCCATGCCTAAGAGCATCAAAATCGAAATGCTTCAGGAAACCGTCCCCAACTTAGGCATCATCACTGCCTACAACGACATGGTTTCCGCACACCAGCCGTTTAAAGACTTCCCTGACCAAATCAAAGACGAAGCACAAAAAAACGGCGCGACCGCCCAAGTCGCCGGCGGCACGCCCGCCATGTGCGACGGCATCACGCAAGGCTACGCCGGCATGGAATTGTCGCTGTTTTCCCGCGACGTGATTGCCATGAGTACCGCCATCGGTCTGTCGCATCAAATGTTTGACGGCAGCTTGTTTATGGGCGTATGCGACAAAATCGTTCCGGGCTTAATGATCGGTGCGTTGTCTTTCGGTCATATTCCTGGCATCTTCGTTCCGGCAGGCCCGATGTCTAGCGGTATCGGCAATAAAGAAAAAGCCCGTACCCGCCAGCTTTTCGCCGAAGGTAAAGTCGGCCGCGACGCCTTGCTTGAAAGCGAAATGGGCTCTTACCACAGCCCGGGTACTTGTACCTTCTACGGTACCGCCAACTCCAACCAGATGATGATGGAAATGATGGGCGTACACCTGCCTGCTGCTGCCTTCGTCCACCCTTATACCGACCTGCGCGAAGCACTGACCCGCTACGCAGCCGGACACCTCGCACGCGGCATCAAAAACGGCACCATCAAACCATTGGGCGAAATGTTGACCGAAAAATCCTTCATTAACGCCCTGATCGGCCTGATGGCAACCGGCGGCTCGACCAACCACACCATGCACCTCGTTGCTATGGCGCGTGCTGCAGGCGTGATTTTGAACTGGGACGACTTCGATGAAATTTCTTCCATCATCCCATTGCTGATCCGTGTGTACCCCAACGGCAAAGCCGACGTAAACCACTTTACCGCTGCCGGCGGCCTGCCTTTCGTTATCCGCGAATTGCTGGACGCAGGCCTGTTGCACGATGATGTCGATACCGTTGTCGGACACGGTATGCGCCACTACACCAAAGAGCCTTTCCTCATTGACGGCAAACTTGAATGGCGCGAAGCCCCTGAAACCAGCGGTAATGAAGACATCCTGCGCAAAGCCGACAACCCGTTCTCCCCAGACGGCGGTCTGCGCCTAATGAAAGGCAACATCGGTCGCGGCGTAATTAAAGTGTCCGCCGTGCGCGAAGGCTGCCGCATCATTGAAGCACCCGCCATCGTGTTCAACGACCAACGCGAAGTATTGGCCGCATTTGAACGCGGCGAGTTGGAACGCGATTTCGTCTGTGTTGTCCGCTACCAAGGCCCGCGCGCCAACGGTATGCCCGAATTGCACAAACTGACCCCTCCTTTGGGCATCCTGCAAGACCGCGGCTTTAAAGTGGCACTGCTGACCGACGGCCGTATGTCCGGCGCGTCCGGTAAAGTTCCGGCCTCTATCCACATGACGCCTGAAGCCCTGATGGGCGGCAACATCGCCAAAATCCGTACCGGCGACTTGATCCGCTTCGACTCCGTTACCGGCGAACTCAACGTCCTGATCAACGAAGCCGAATGGAACGCCCGCGAAGTCGAACGTATCGACTTGAGCGCGAATCAACAAGGCTGCGGCCGCGAACTCTTCGCCAACTTCCGCAGCATGACCAGCAGCGCAGAAACCGGTGCCATGAGCTTCGGCGGCGAATTTGCCTAAACCCTTTTCAGACGGCCTCTTAAAACAATCAGGTCGTCTGAAACCATGTTAACGACCCTATTACGATACAGTCCCCAACGGAGACCTAAAATGTCTAAACTGACCCCTCGTGAAATTCTGACTGCCGGCGCAGTTGTGCCGGTAATGGCGATTGACGACTTGAGTACTGCCGTCGATTTGTCCCACGCCCTTGTCGAAGGCGGCATTCCCACCCTCGAAATCACCCTGCGCACCCCTGTCGGTCTCGACGCCATCCGCCTGATTGCCAAAGAAGTTCCTAACGCCATCGTCGGCGCGGGTACGGTAACCAATCCCGAACAGCTCAAAGCCGTCGAAGACGCAGGCGCGGTTTTCGCCATCAGCCCGGGTTTGCACGAATCCCTCGCCAAAGCCAGCCACAACAGTGGCATCCCCCTGATTCCGGGCGTTGCCACTCCTGGCGAAGTCCAACTGGCTTTGGAACACGGCATCGACACCCTCAAACTCTTCCCTGCCGAAGTCGTTGGCGGCAAAGCCATGCTCAAAGCCCTGTACGGCCCTTACGCCGATGTTCGCTTCTGCCCGACCGGCGGCATCAGCCTGGCAACCGCTCCCGAGTACTTGGCGCTGCCTAATGTCTTGTGCGTCGGCGGCTCATGGCTGACCCCAAAAGAAGCCATCAAAAACAAAGACTGGGATACCATCACCCGTCTGGCTCGCGAAGCTGCCGCTTTGAAACCAAAAGCCTAATCAGGTTATTAAGTTAAAAGAGAAAAGGCCGTCTGAATATGATTTCAGACGGCCTTTTTATATCAATTAAGCCAATACTTTCCGCGCCGCTTCCACACCCCAATACAAAGCCTCTTCAAACACCGAATAGCTGCTTAAGTCACTGTGTGCAAATAATAATCCAGTATTTCGATTTCTGATTTTTAATAAAGCCTCATCGCTTAAATAGCCGGGTTTCGGCACGCTCATGCCATGCCCGCGAACGGTAATGTCAACATGGGAAACATGCCGCCAAAAGCCTTCGCCGTAAGCGGTAAGCAGATCTTGTGCGGCAAACTGGAGCAGCTCTTCATCGCTTGCTTCAAGCAGCTGGCGGCGGACGGCTTGTGGCGTATCGTGATTGAGCGCGGCGTAGGCGGTAAAAATCGTACGTTCAGGACGGGCAACCCGGATAAGCTGGTTGGTCGCAACAACATAGCCCAGTCCTTGGCTGCCGTAAACCACATTGTCCCACGCAAGTTCGCTGTTGTTTTTTTCTTTCGGAAAACTGTGCAGTTCAAAATTGGAAACCAGCCATGGCGCGTATTCGGGAATATTCAGACCAAATTGTTCGGGAGATTCAATAATGTGGGCGGCAACCATCAGCGGCATGGCGGAGATAACGTGTTGCGCGGTGACGGCAACGGTTTCCCCTTTTGCATTATCACGCAGCCACACTTCAATCCGGCCGTCTGAAAGCGGTTTGATTTTGACGGCAGAAGCATTAACCGAAGCAGGTTTCTCCAAACGGATACTGTTTTCAGACGGCCATTGCCAGCCTTCCTGCAAATCGGCATGACGGCGCAGGTTTTCAGAAAGATGTGCCAAACCTTCGGGCCAAGTGAGGACAGTTTCTGCATTGTTGCGGGCGGCAAAATAATGCAATCCGGCAAAGGCAGATACTTGCCCGATGCCTTGTCCGTAATCGTCGCGGCAACAATAATCGAGATACCACAAAAGCTCGGGCGAATGGTAACCTTCCTGATCAAGCCATTGTTGAAACGTCAGATGATCGAGCTTTCGCCATGTTTCATCTATCGATGACAGCGCAATCGGAATGGCAAAAATTTTCTTACCGTCATTGCCGTAAGCCTGTTTCAGACGGCCTATCAAATCAAAAAACCGTTTGGAATCCGCATCTTCTTTCGGCAATAAATGTTCTACCCATTTATCCTGATATAAGAGGCGCGATTCGGGCGCATAGACCAAATCGGTTTCCCTAAAGCTGCCATCCGACTGCAAAATACCGAAATCCGCCAACATCTCGCGCACATACACGCTTTCTTTCGACGGCAAAGCCAAATAATGCGCACCGCTCGGCGCTTTCAGGCCGTCTGAAGACGTATAGGCGGCATTGTTGCCATTACGTTCAAACCCTTCTGCCAACAATACATCGCGGTGATTATGCTTCGCCAAATACCACAATGCTCCCAACCCAGCCGCACCGCCGCCGAGTATCAACGTATTGCATTCATAACGACGGGTCGGCGAACTGAGCAATTCCCCGTCACGCAACAAATGCCCCAACGGCAAGCCGACACGGTTAATAGAAACCGGCGGTTTGCGGTTGAGGTACTTATAAGTCTGCCAAGAGAAAGCAGAGGCGGCACCAAGCACGGCGGTATAGCTGAGAAATTGACGGCGGGTTAGCATGTTTTATAAAAAGGTCGTCTGAAAAAATAAAAGTAAAACGATACAACGAGGTTAAGCAGATCTCACGTTATTTATGCCCTGCCGAATAACCATGATAGGATCTGCCGGAATGCGATGAATCACTGTCTTCCGCTTGGACATAGTTGAATAAGACGGTAAGAAAAATGATGAAAGCAAAGAAAATAATCATCCCTACCCGTTCTTCTTCGTAATCACGATCGTTTTTATATCTGTCAGAAATCCATATCCATACCAACGCACACAGACTGACCACTATACCGACAGGACTACGTAGATGCGGCGACAGCCAGGCCGGAAGGTTGACGATGATAAGAATCAGCATAGCAATGATACGGGCTACATTATCTCTACTCCCAACATTTCTATTGTCGCCCTTCAGCCAGTAAGAGAGCATCTCCTTAGTATCAAAAGACAGACCGAATGCCTTTCTCATTTGACGGTAAGACACAGGACTGCTTTTACTCCAGACAATTTCGTCCTTGCTCTGCTCGGAACACAGAATGACATTCCGGCCATAACTTTTCTTGCCGCTATATTCCTTGTAATGAAGCAAATCGCCTTGTTTGACTTTCCAATAAAAAGCACCAGCCGCTACCTCGACCTGCCCGCGGTAATGATCAATCAACATTTCACCGGCAGGATTGCCACTTGAATCAAAGTCCGGCCATGTTTGTAAGGTTTCTGACAGCCGCCAGCGTTTTCCAGACTCAATCAGCCAGGCAAAACCTTGTTGAGTGTTATAAAGCAGATATTCCGTCCAGTATTCGGACTGATTTTGATTATAGGACGATATCTCGACAAATCTTACAGCCCCGATAATCAGATATTCTGTATCGTTCAGACGGCCTTTCGTACCAATGGAAAGTGTGAACAGATTTTCTTGTTCTTTCCTTTGGGCATTTGCCTCCATCAACGCAACAGTATCTTTTGTCGTATTCAAACTGCTGCCGCAAGACTGACATAAAAGGAAAGAAGTAACACCCCTTGGCCAATGAACAGGAGAGCCGCAATGCGGGCAGTTTTCAGAAAGAATCTCTCCTTTCAGACGACCTGCACTTTCATGGATTTCATCATCACTGCGCTTATTTTCCAGCTTCAAACTGTCCAAACTGACTATGCGTCCGAAGTAGGAGTCCATTGGAAACGTCGAATAATCCAAGGTCAAAAACAAATTGCCCCGTCGCCAGTCGCAAACCTCGCCTGCCGCTTGGTTCTCAGATAAGTTGAACGGCAACTCGCCTTGCGCATCGGTATTACGGTAATGTATGGTGCGGACATCTGACGCAATAAAGGTTTGGCCATTAAAGATCAACGAACTGGAACCGGCTTTCACCGACTTAAAATTTTTCGGCCCCCGTCTCCTCTTCTGGGCAAGTAAACATGTCATCACATATAAATCGCCAACCTCGGAAAGCCAGCCGGTCTGCCCGTCATCAAACAAGACATACCATTCATTCCATGCGCCGACATCGTAATGCACCTGCAATCGCCCAATCAGCGTAAATTTCCGATCATCAAAAACGCCTCGCGTTCCAATCTGCAACGGACTGAAATCTTCCAGCAACGCAGAATCACGCCCTGAATTGGCAACAAAATATCCGCTCCTCCCCTTACCGATTCTAGCAACCAGCATACTGTGACAATGGCCACACACCAGCGTCACGGCAGTAGCGGAATACGCCTCCACAGGCGCACCACAGCTTGGGCAATCGGTTTTAAAAAAAGGCGTTTTTTCCATATAACGTCAATATTTCAGTTTAATCAGAACAAGGTTTAAGACCGTCTGAAAACAGCATATGCAAGACTTCAGACGGCCTCTTAATGAAATGTTTACATCAATCTTGTTGAACTTTCGGAGCTTCTTTGAAACGTTTCTTGTTAAGCAGCGTGTCGGCAAAATATGTGAACCGTTTTTCTTCGTTCATATTGCTCATGACATAGTACACCTGTTTGCAACCAGGTTCGTTCAAGATAATCGACTCGGCATCGTTAGTTTCTAGAATGCCTGATTTCTTTATGGTTTTGCTGATGTTTTTGATACATTGCCAGTATGCTGCTTCGCGTTTGTCATCATTTTTTATCAGTTCGAAGGATCGTTTCACCTCTTTCCCTTCTAATACTAACTTATAGGAAAACTTAACCAAGGAAGGCCCCTCTTCATATTTATCTTTTGAAGCTAATAGCTCTTCTAAAGTTTGACCCTGAATTTTTTTTAAGAAGGTACGGTAATACAGAATACACTGAGTATCGCTTAGCCAATCTATTCCTTCTCCTTCTTTACAACGAGCTCGTAGTTCAGTAAGTAATTCATCTATACTTTTTTTCTCTAACTTGTCCATTTCAGGCTGTATTTTTTCAATCAAGATTAACCTCAGGGCAGTAGAAATTATCTTTTTCTGCTTCTGTTCTTCTTCCGTACCCGAGAAGTCACTTTCGATATCTGGATAGTCTTGTTTTATAGTGCTCCTGAAATTTTGCCAAGGTGTTTGGGCATATTTTTGAGCCAAGCTTTTTTTGGTTTGTAAGACTTCGGGCGATTCTTCCAGCTGCTTCCGCCATGCTATTCCTGATAGCTCTTCATCGATGAGAAATTTCTCGTTTTCTTCCTGGCTTTGTTTGACTATTTTGTGGAAAATTTTGCTTTCAACCGCGACATTTAAATCCAGAGGAAACTCCAATTGTTTCATAATGTTATCGGTAACGGCACATTCGGGATAAAAACCGAGATAAAACTCCGGCTCGAAATTTTCTTCAAAGCTGTCCATTTGGGTAACCGAGACTTTTTCTCCGATTTTTTTTACACACTGCCTATATTCGGAATCGAGTTTACCGTAGTCTGACATTAATTCTCGATTTATTTTCTCCAAAGCAGATCCAAGGGTAAAACGATAAGCTTCAAATAAAATAGGAACAGGCATATGCTCGCCGTCGTTATACTGTTTTTCCATCTCCACTAATTCGGATAGTGTTTTTTTCGAGAGTTTTTCTTTTAAAACATGATAATAGACTTTACACGAAGGGATATAGCCCCAAGTATCCTCCTTGCAGATTTGCGACATCTTTTGGGTCAGCGTTTCAATATTGTTCGCTTCCGATTCTGCTATAAACCGTTTCGCTTTATCAATAAAGATACGTTCGATGGCTTCTTTTTTTGCATATTCTTCTGACGTACTGTCTGTGTAAAGGAAATGGACAGATTCCTGATAGAGTGCGGCAGGATAAAACTTTTTCCAATCTATTTCTGAGTATTTCTTTTCTAGTTCTGCTTTAAACCGCATAACCTGTGCCTCAAATTTTTGATTGGTGGCTTCACTTTCCTCATTTTCCCTCTGCCATTTGCGTAATGGTTCTGCGGAATTAGCAGCCGTCCACGCAGCGATACAAGAAAATAATTCCGCATTATCTTGGTTGAGCATTAAAAGGTCATCGGGATACGCAGCAATCATTTGTTGATCTCTGCTGTTTTCCATATCAACGCCTGCTTTCTCAAATACTCTGTCTTTCAAACATTGCTCTTTTTTTGCTTGGGCTTCGTCAAGATGTTGGAAATAATATGCACGGTCTTTCACCGTTGAAGCATGAGGAACCGAAGGATGATGACTGACACATGCTCCTAAGGTGAGCATGGATAAGGCAAAAATGATGGAAGTACGAACATGCATTTCTGATTTCCTTAATCAGGATATTTTAAAAATGTAAGATAAAGCCGTCTGAAAACGGATTGAATATGCTTTCAGACGGCCTGTCTTTTAATAAAGAATAAGTTAAATCTTTTTTCTTGATTGTTCTGCCATATGATGAACTTTGTTTTTTTCTTTAACTAAAGCCAAGTTTACTAATCGGCAAAAAATTGTACATCTCTCTCTTTTACCCATCCGGTTGGGCAAACGCCTTTTGCGACAATAAGCAACTGACCTTCATTATCAACATGAGTGGAAAGACGACATTTTTTGCCTTTGGGCGGTTTGATTTTCCATTCAGTCGGGAAATCGGTAGGTTTGGTGCAGTTGTCAGGCAGGCCCATATCATGACAACTGATTTGGTTTTCTTTGATTGCCAAAGGTACTTTTTTTACTTTTATCCAAGAGTATCCTTCTTCGGTATTTTTGCTGTCATTACCGACAACGCAAAGGTATTGCATATGGTGCAATTGAGTGATTGAAGATGCTTTATCGTCCGGTTGAGCTTGCAGGGATGCGCCTTGGTTATTACTGACATAAACTTGATTACGGCAATACTCGGTACGATCATGTGTTAATTTTTTTGCTTCGGCACTTTCCACTCCAAGCAAAAACAAACCTGCAAGCAAGTAAATAACCAATGGCAAACTTCTGTTTCTCTTCCAATCTTTTATTTTAAGCATTTTGTTTAAAAGCCTTTTTATACAAAATTTGTTATCTAATTTACTATCAGCCAATTTTTTCCAGACGGCCCGACAGATTTTATTGTTCAACCGATGGTTGTACATCGTCCAGTATACCTTCGCCACGTTGCACAACCGTCCAAACAGCCCTTGCTGCCACCAACTCCCTGCACAAGATTTCCTTCACTTTTTCCAATTTCATACCGCCGCAAATAAATGCATCAATAGCAGCGAAGCGGTGTTCAGGCCAAGTGTGGATACTGATATGGGACTCGGCGAGCAGCAAAACACCGGTTACGCCGCCTGCGCCACCGAAGGTGTGGAAGTGTTCGGTCAATATGGTGGCTTCTGCAGCCTGTGCGGCAGCCACCAAAGCGGTTTTCAGACGGCCTTCATCTTTTAAGATGGCTTCATCGCAACCGTATAAGTCCAATAGGCCATGATTACCGGGCGCATGGGTCATTTATGGCCTCCGGAATAACCGCTGCCGCCATAATAGCCGCCGGAGTGCATACGCGAGCCGTCGGAATCGGAAGAGCCGTAGCTGATGATCATGGAGATGACGATGATGATGGTACTGAAAATGATGTAAGTGATTCTCGACATGTTAATCCTCGTCCTCGTCTTTTTTGCCCATGGTCCACAACAACCAGCATCCTATAAAGATGACGGTAAGTGCGGCAGAACTATCGCCGGTCAGAAGCGCAGGGAGATTGACGACAACCAGGATGACGGTCATTATGATTCTTAATGATTTATCAATGCCGTCCGCCGCCATGTTTGCAGTGTAATGCGGAGCTTGGCTGGTCAGATTAAACGCGTCTGCAATCTCCCGATAAGCAATTGGGGCACTTCTAGTCCATGCCATTTCGTGACTGTTTAGTTCGGAGCCAATCTTACGGCTTTGTCCGTCTCTGTAATCGCTGTAATAGTTCAAATCACCGTTTCGGACACGCCAATAAAACGCTCCGCTGGCAATCCTGACCCGTCCGCCATAGTCATAAAGTTTGCCATAGCCTTGCGGTTGGCGGTTGCGGTCGAGGCGCGGCCAATCGTTCAAGGTTTCGGAAATATTCCAACCTTCATCAGCTTCAACCAGCCATAAGAAACCCTGAGTTGGGTTGTAAAGCAGATACTCTGTCCACTGCCCTTCTGGTGCCAATGTATGTTTGGCACCTTTGAACAAGTTATCAAATGTTTCCTGCGCATCTGTTTCTAAATATCTAATTGCGCCGATAACATGAAACTCTTTATTTTTCAGACTGCCTGTCGAGCCGACAGGCAAAGTAAACATCGTATTTTGCGACAAACGCAGATTATTGGCGGTAATAAGCTCCGCTTTATCTTTGCCGACTGCCAATTCGCTGCCGCAACTTTGACAGTTCAGATGGGAAGTCAGCCCGTTTACCCAATGAATGGACGAGCCGCAGTTAGGACAGTTTTCTGAAGTAATACTGCCTTTCAGACGGCCTGCGCTTTCTTTAATTTCATCTTCGTGGCGCGTGTTTTCCAGCTTCAAACCATCTAGGTTTACCATCCGCCCGAAGAAGGCTTCGGGAGTTTTATTGTTGTAATCGAGCGTGATGAAAAGGTTTTCGCAACGCCAGTCGGAAACCCGATTTTCTGTATCCTCTTTCAAAACAAACGGCAATTCGCCCTGCGCAGCCGCATGTTTCAAGCTGATGTTGCGGACATCGGAGGCAATATAGTGCTTATCTTGAAAAGTCAGCTCGCTAAATCCGGCTCGCGTATCTTCAAATTTCGGCGGATTATCGATTTCGACCGGCATGGTCATCACATACAAATCGCCCGCCTCAGAAAGCCAACCGGCTCTGCCGTCGTCAAACAGCGCATACCATTCATTCCACGCGCCATCGTCGTATTGCACCTGAAGCCGTCCAACCAAGGTAAAGCGTTGTGCGACAAATGTGCCGCTGGTTCCGATTTGCAGCGGACTAAAATCTTCCAGCAATGCGGAGTCGCGGCCGGAGTCGACAACGCCGTTATCTTTCCGCACCAGCATGCTGTTGCAATAGCCGCACACCAGCGTCACGGCAGAAGCAGAATGCGCCTCGACAGGTGCTCCGCAGCTTGGGCAGTCGGTTTTGAAGAAAGGAGTTTGAGACATGGGTTTGCTTTTTCAGAATGGGTTGGAGTGTTTCAGACGGCCTTAACGTTTTTGAAGTCGGACAGGCTTAATCAAATCATTTGAAAGGCCGTCTGAAACCTTTTCATAGAAGCAGCTCAACGCTTCTTTTGAATGATATTTTTCAGACGGCCTTCAATTGATCAACCAATCAGCTGTTTCAACACTTCAGCCTTGGCTTTGTCAAAATCTTCTTGCGAAATCAAACCGCCATCCAGCAAAGACTTGAGTTTCACCAATTTAGCCTGCGGATCTTCGGCAACCGGCTGAGCATTTTGCTGAGCCTGTTGCGCATTCGGCTGCATCATGCCAGCCATGGCACCCGCCATCGCCTGACCAATACCGGCACCTACGCCCAAACCTGCACCGATTCCGGCAAGTCCGCCTTCATTTTGTGCCGCAAGCGGAATAGATTCGGCGGTTTGATATTGGGTGTAGCGTCCCAAATCGCCGATAACACCCATCGAAATTTTCTTATCCAACGCAGCCTGAATAGACGCGGGCAAAGTAATGCTTTCAACAGTGAAGTTTTCCAGTGCCAAACCCAGCTTGGCAAATTCCGCGCCAAGCAATTCGCCGATTTTTTGCGACAGCAAAACTTGGTTCGCCGCCATATCCAAGAATGGGATACCGGAGCTGCCGAACGCGGCCGCCAACTGGGTGACTGCGATATTGCGCAGTTGGTTTTCCAAGTCTACGCCGCTGTATTGCGCCGCCACACCACTGACTTCTTTAAAGAATTTTGCCGGATCGCTGATGCGGTAAGAATACATACCGAACGAACGCAGTTGCACCGCGCCAAACTCAGCATCGCGCACGGTAACTGGTTGAGACGTACCCCATTTTCGTGCGAGCTGTTGTTTGGTATTGAAAAAGTAAACATCCGATTTAAACGGAGACTCAAAAAGCTTGTCCCAGTTTTTCAAGTTGGTCAGCACTGGCAGAGTTTGCGTATTGAGCGTGTAACGCCCCGGACCGAACACGTCCGCGGTTACGCCTTCATCGACAAACATCGCCATCTGCGCCTCACGCACAGTCAGGCTTGCACCGTTTTGGATCTCCTCATCGGCAATCGGAAAACGCCACATCAGCAGGCTGTCATCGGGATTCGGCCATTGAATGACGTCGATAAACTGTTTCTTGATAAAGTTGAACATCGCAGTTCCTTATTTGAAGAAGAAAGGATAACTTATGGGCAGTCAGGTCAATTTGCCTAGTCGGTTATATCGCTTATTTTATATAAATAGAATGTCATACGATATTAACATTCAAAATGTCTTTATGCATGGGAATAGAGTGGGTGGCTGCATATACTTTTATCGCAAACTAAATAATAACTATATAGATATTAACTTTTGAAAACTTCGAAATTAAACCTCTTACCGACTCAGTTTTACACTATTTCCAGGTTTTTTATCCATACTGTCTCATAAAAAAGACAAATATTTGCGATAAATCATTAAAGAATATAATAAAAGTAAATATATTACCCCATCAGCATTGTTAATGTTCATTAAATATTATAAACTTTGCCATGCAATAACATTAAATTATCACACTGATTTTCCCAAACTAAAAGGAATTTACATGAAAAATTCTGCTCATTTCTGTCTTGCTGTGTTAGCACTGTCTGCTGCAGTAGGCGCACAGGCTGCCCGCCCTGTTGAATTTACCGTTGGCAGCGAATATTACAACGAAACCTATCGCGAATATGAACAAGATGGTAGTCGAATAATGCAACAAAAAGGCAACCTGTGGTCTATTAATGCGGGGGTTAAATACCGTTTCAACGATCGCCATGCGGCAAAATTGGAAGGCCGTTATTCCCGTGGTAAATCAGATTACACAGGAAGCTTCCAAAATGGATTTGGTGAATCCACAGGTTATGGTTCTGCCACACTCAAAAATGCACCTCGCCGCGCATACGATATCCGTGCCTTATATGAATATACACATCCAATTAACGATCGCTTTAGCCTGACTGCCGGTGCAGGCTTGGGACACCGTGTTCTGAGAGATTTGAGCCGACGTGTCGATCCTGATGATTATGACCGCAAAAACCGAACCACATATGCGCAAATCAATGCCGGTGTAAATATCGCACTTCCAGCAAACTTTGAGATTGCTCCTCGTATTGCCTACAATCGTGCCGTTAAGGGCCGCCAGTATTCTTACGAGCCAGATCGAGAAGAAACCAGAATGAAACAAGGCGGTGGACAAGGTATTGAGGTTGAAGTACCTGTATCTAAAAAATTCTCTAACGGTTCTAAAATCAGTCTGACCCCGTTCTATCGCGGCTGGAAAGTCAAAGATTCAAACTTCACCGTTACAGAAGACTATGGCTTCATTCAATTGGGCGCGATCGAACCTAAAAACCGCACCCGTGAAACAGGCATAAGATTGCAATACTCGTTCTAATTTAGCAAACTTAAGTAGTTAAAACATTTCAGACGGCCTTGTATATAACAGGCCGTCTGAATTTTTTGATGCTTTCAGAATTTCACTATAACGCCAATACCATCAGACATAAGACCTTATCAGTCAAAAAAATCTACCGATAATTTTTCTAGGTAGGAGTCAGGAACAGCACATCTTTTGCTATCCAACCGACCATCAAAATCAAGTCAAGCAAGCCGCATTCAAAATGCCGATCGAGATGGACACTGCACCAAACAACGCGCCGACGGCAACATTGTTACCGATGAGTTCTGCGGTAGCGCCTTTAATCATCATTGTCGCAGCGAAATAGACAAAAATCTGAATTACGGCTGCGGCAAGGGCCCACAGGATAAAATCGATGAAGCTGACGCTGTGTGCAATGCTTGAGGCAAGCGTCAGACAAAAACCGACCAACGCGCCGCCAAATGACAAGGCGCAGGCAAGGTTGCCGTTTTTAATCAGGCGCAATTCTTCAACGGGTGTAATCCGCAGATATACGGCAGCAAAAACAACGGTCATGGCGATACCTGCCAACATGTATTGCAGGTAGAGCAGATATTGGGACAGAGAAATACTCACGATAAGATTCCTTGGTTTGCAATAAAGTGATTATGCCATATTTTTGAAGATAAACCCTTCGAAAAATATGGCATTTTTAGAAGCGCTTCAGGCCGTCTGAAACGGTCTGATTTTTAATTCATGTTTTATTGTGATAATCGTTGACGATTTTTGTATGTTTATGTAACTATTGCGCACCGTTATTTATTAGAGCAAAGAGGAGAATATGAGCATACTCGCCGCTATCCGCCCTAAAGAGCCTTTGCGCCATTTGCGCTGGTTTGACATGCTGATTGTGACCGCTATCCTGTTCGGTCAATTTGCCTACCGTTCTACCCAACTTTATATCGCCAGCCTGATGCCGCAAGTGGAAACAGCCGCGGTTGCCGAAGAGGCGCGCGATACTGCGGTAACCGGCGTGGCTTATTCTGAAAACATGAGCCTGCAGTTGACGCTGCTTGCTATTGCTCTGATTTACCTCGTTATCCGCCGTTTCGACTTCAAACAGTTGCCGATTCGCTTTAATTTAGGCGTATTGTTTTGGACGCCTGTGATTTTTATCCTGATGGGTCTGACCGCCGATGCGGTAACTTCGTTAAGCGGCGGCTACAATTACTTTACCACTGAAATCTTTCAATACATCAAACCATTATCCATCTTCGACAAATTCGCCGCCCTTGCGCCGATGGCCATCCTCTACGGCCTTTTAAACGGCTTTTATGAGGAATTCTGTTTCCTCGGCCTTTTAACCTGCGTGGAAGACAAATACAAATGGCAGGCATTGGCCTATTCAACCTTGGTGCGCGTCTCCTTCCATACTTACCAAGGTATGCTTTGGGCGACCGTTATCGGCGTTGTTTTCGGCTTGATGTACTACTTCTTCTACAAATACAAAGTCAAAAACCTGCTGCCGTTTTTCCTGATTCACGCCTTGGCAGACATCTTCGGCTCCGGCTTCATCTATTTGATTTGCGCTTAATGGTAATGGTTGACTGAATAAACCAGGCCGTCTGAAACATCATTTTTCAGACGGCCTTTTATCATCTATCGGTTTACTTAATCAAAGTAATTGCCACATCTGCATCTTCGGTTGCAACTGCCTCAATCACTGCATCGCCGCCAAACCTCAACACCGAGCCTGCGCCGACCGTATGTTTTTCAGTCTGATTCAACGTTACGTCAAAGCTTCCTTTTCCAACGGCAAAAATCAGCGTTTTAAAACCCGGATGATCGTGCGGCTTAATCTGCTCCCCTTTCTTCATGTCTTTCTTAACAACCATGTAATTTTCGCCGCTGAAAATTTTACCGTTTTCGGAAGAAACCTCTCCCAAAGGCGCGGCAGAAACGGCAACGGAAAACAAAGCAGACAGCAATACAGCAGAAATATTAGATACTTTCATGGCAAGCCTTTCTTAAAACAGGGCTTCCATTCTATAAAAACCCACCTCATTACTCAATAATAATTCTTATTTTCTAATAAAAAGGCCGTCTGAAACCCAACGATATTTTTCAGACGGCCTGATTGACCTGTATAATATTTTCTTACTAATAAAATCGCTTTACATACCCATCAAATGGAAACCATCAGAAAAGATCCGCTCGGCTCGGCATGGGTGGTTATTGCCGCGCTCAGCTTTACCGTCATGAACCTCTCCGTCAAAGCCGCCTCTACACATTTCGGCTTTTCCAGCGGCGAGCTGGTCTTTTGGCGCATGCTGGTCTCCACCCTGTTCTTAGGCATCATGGCCAAAGCGCAAGGCAACACATTTTCCACGCCGCATTGGAAAACCCATCTCAACCGCAGCGTCATCGGCACGCTTGCCATGATGTGCACGCTTTATTCCGTCATACATCTGCCGCTGGCAACAGGCGTCACGCTCAACTACACCTCCTCCATCTGGCTTGCCATCTTTTCATTTTTCATTTTAAAAGAACGAATTACGCTTTATACCCAAGCCATTTTGATTATGGGCTTTATCGGCGTTATCCTGTTGCTCAATCCATCTTTTCAAGGCGGACAGGAATTTGCCGCACTGATCAGTTTGGCAGGCGGCGCCATGTCAGGCTGGGCGTATTTGCAAGTGCGCGAACTCTCGCTTTTGGGCGAACCGGGCTGGCGCGTGGTGTTTTACCTCTCGCTTACCGGCCTGATTATGGGCGCAGTCTGGAGCACCATCACAGGCTGGCATCCGCTGACCGTCTCTTCCCTGCCCTATCTGGCCGGCATCGGCATCTCTGCCATGATTGCCCAACTGGCCATGACCCGCGCCTACAAGGTCGGCAAGAAATTTACCGTTGCCTCGCTTTCCTACCTGACCGTCGTTTTCTCCGCCCTGTCCGGCGTACTGCTTTTCGGCGATAAAATCACTTGGCAGGAAGCCGCCGGCATGGTTATCATTGTTGCAGGCGGCGTGTTCAGCAGCTTTACTCCGGCCTCAATCAAAAAATTTCTGATGAAGCAATAATTTAACAAGGAGAACACCATGATTTCCATCCGCGAACAATCTTACGGCTTAAACGTAGCGCTGTACAACGAGTTCACTTTGGACGATTTCCGCCAATTGGAAGAAGCCTTGTTGGCCGCAAAACAAAAAATCCATCTGCCCGACATCCTGTTGGATTTGTCCATGCTGAAAGACTTCACCATCGATATGGCGGTCGAACAAATCAAATTCCTCAACCAACACGAAACCGACTTTGGCCGCGTTGCCGTCATTACCGACGACATTTGGATCAAACTCGGCGCGCGCCTTTCCAGCCTCTTGACCAACCAACATCCCAAATATTTCAGCGACGCCACCGAAGCACAAGCTTGGTTGTTGGCAAGCAATTTGAAATAAAGACAAGGCCGTCTGAATGCATTACCTGAGCAAATTCAAAACCGCTTAGGCTCAAAATCAACAGCATCACAATATTTTTCAAAGCATAAAAAAGGCCGTCTGAAACCTTGCAACCTGCAACGTTTCAGACGGCCTTTCATCGTTTTTACTCAAAAACTTACATCACATTCAATACATCAATGCCCAACAATTCCAAGCCTTGTTTCAGTGTGTCGCCGGTGAGTTTCGCCAGTTGCAGGCGGCTGTTGCGGGTTGCGCCTTCTGATTTCAGAATCGGGCAGGCTTCGTAGAAGCGGCTGAACAAAGTGGCGATTTGATAGAGGTAAGCGGCGAGGTAGTGCGGATATGCCGTGTCTGCCACGCTTTGCAGTACGTCTTCAAATTTCAACAACTCGGCGGCAAGCTGTTTTTCCAGCGGTTCGGTCAAAACGGTTGGCGCGGTTGCATCCCATTCGCCTGCTTTGCGGAACACGCTTTGCACGCGTGTGTAGGCGTATTGCAGGTAGGGGGCGGTGTTGCCTTCAAACGAAAGCATGGCATCCCAGTCGAACACATAATCGCTGGTGCGGTTTTTACTCAAATCGGCATATTTGACTGCGCCGATGCCGACAACTCGGGCAATTTTCTCTGCATCACTTAATGCTGTATCAGTATATTCCTCTGCTCCTCTGACAATCTTGTCAATCTTATCGATAGGAAGATGATACACAACATCGTTTTCCAAAGTAATTTCCAACTTTTTATTTTCTAAGTTGTACTTTAATTTATTTTTTAAATTATCAGAATTAGTTAAAGAAGAAATCTTTTTTAATCCATCTTCTAATTCTGTTGTTAATTGCCATTTTGGATTTTTCTCTTTTACGACTTGTTCGGCTCGATTGATCGCTTCATCAAGTAAATCAACCAGTTTCACGGTGTCGCCACTGCGCGTTTTGAACGGTTTGCCGTCTTTGCCCATCATGGTGCCGAAGCCGATAAACTCGGCTTTTACATCTTCCGGCAGATAGCCTGCTTTGCGGGAAGTTGTAAAGAGTTGCTCAAAGTGCAGGGCTTGGCGGTGGTCGACGACATACAACAGGCGGTCGGCATGAAGCGTACCGACGCGGTAGCGCAAACACGCCAAGTCGGTGGAAGCATAAAGGAAGCCGCCGCCTTGTTTTTGCACGATAAATGCGGCAGGTTCGCCTTCTTTGTTTTTGAACTCGTCCAAAAACACGACTTTCGCGCCGTCGTCTTCGACTGCCAAACCTTTCTGAGCCAAATCATCGACCACGGGCTGCAAATCGTTGTTGTATGTCGATTCGCCCGCCACGTCTTCTGGACGCAGTTTCAGGCCCAACGTGTCATAAACGGCTTGGGCGTGCGAGAGCGAAATATCGACAAACTGTTTCCACAACGCCAAAACGGTTTCATCGCCGCCTTGTAGCTTCACAACGTATTCGCGTGCAGTGTCAGCGAAGGCAGGATCTTCGTCAAAGCGTACTTTGGCGGCACGGTAAAACTGTTCCAAATCAGCCAGCTCAAACGCGGCATTGTCTTTTTGCTGCTCAACCAAATAAGCGACCAACATGCCAAACTGCGTACCCCAGTCGCCGACGTGGTTTTGACGGATAACGGTGTTGCCCATAAATTCCAACACGCGCGAAATGCTGTCGCCGATGATGCTGGAACGCAGGTGGCCGACGTGCATTTCTTTGGCAAGATTAGGCGAAGAATAGTCGATAACGACGGTTTGAGGTTTGTCGGTTTTTGCTACGCCGAAACGCGCGTCGTTTAAGGCCGTCTGAATGTTTTGGGCGAGGAACTCAGGACGCAGGCGCAGGTTGATAAAGCCCGGGCCGGCTACTTCCGCACTTTCAATCACAGCGTTGTCCGCCAATACTTCGGCCACTTTTTGCGCCAACTCGCGCGGATTTTGTTTGGCTTTTTTCGCCGCACCCATCACGCCGTTGATTTGGAAATCGCCGTGTTCGGCATTCTTGGTCGGCTGCAAAACAACGGGGCTGTCGGCAATGCCTGCGGCGGCAAAGGCTGCTTGGGCTTCACGTTCGACGGTTTGGTATAAATTCATGTTGTCGGTCTCTATCAATTCAAATCAGGCGGTATTTTAAAAGAATTTCGGGCTTTAAAACAGGGCAAGCTGCAATACTTTTCCAGCGGCTTGTTATATGATTGCATTCTGATTCAACGATTTTGCTGTAAAGGCCGTCTGAAAGGAAAAGCCATGAACCCGAAAAATACGCTTTGTCTGATTGTCGATATTCAAGAACGCCTGCTGCCCGCCCTTTCCGGCGCGGATGAAATGTTGGAACGCTGCCGCCTGCTGATTCAAGGTTTGACGGCTTTGGACATCCCCTTTGCCGTAACCGAACAATATCCGAAAGGTTTGGGCAGCACCGTATCCGCCGTATCGCTGCTGTTGCCCGAAGGCACGCCGATTGTCGAGAAAACCCAATTTTCGGCGTTTTTGCCCGAAATTCAGGAAATCTTACGCAAAAACGACATTAAAAACGTTATTTTGATGGGTGCTGAAGCGCATATCTGTATGCTTCAGACGGCCTTGGATTTGAAGGCGCAAGGTTACGCCGTATTCCTGCCTTTCGAATGCACCGCCTCGCGCACAACGGCCAACCGCGACAATGGTTTGGCGCAAATGAGCCGTCAAGGCATTATCGTTTCCAATGTCGAAAGTATTTTGTTCCAACTGCTCGGCGATGCCAAACATCCGGCCTTTAAGACTATCTCCAAACTAATTCAATAACAGGCCGTCTGAAATGCAATACACCATCCGTCCTGCCCTGCGCCAAGACTTGCCCGCCATCGTCGATATTTACAACAGCACCGTGGCCACGCGCCAATCCACGGCCGATTTGTCGCCGACCACGGTTGCCGAGCGTGAAATGTGGTTTGCCGCGCACACGGACAAACGCCCGATCTACGCCCTTTACGATGCCGACGGCACCGTATTGGCATGGGGCAGTTTCAGTGACTACCATCCGCGCTACGCCTACCACATCAGCGCGGAAGTCAGCATTTATGTCCGCCACGATATGCGCGGCGCAGGCGTGGGCAAAATCCTGTTGCGGCACATGCTCGAACGCGCACCGTCCTTAGACATCCACAACGTCATCGCGCTTGTGTTCGGCCACAACTATCCGAGCCTGAACCTGTTTCACCGTTTCGGTTTTGAAGAATGGGGGCGGCTGCCACAAGTCTGCGACTTGGAAACCATGTTGGCAGACGTGGTGATTTTGGGCAAAAGGATTGTGGATTGATTACGGCAAAGGCCGTCTGAAAACTGAATTCAGACGGCCTTTTGACGGCAAAACCTTTATTCCGGTTTCTTCGCCAGCATGGTAACGAATTTAAACTGAATCGGATTGCCGAATTCGTCTTTCGCGTGCATCGAACCCAGCTCTTCCTTGTATTCCACCAATTCCCAATCCTTATAGTATTCGCGCAGCTCGCCCTCACTAAACTTGAACGGGAACGGCATCGGGCAAGGGAAATCTTCCGTATCCATCGCAGACACGATCAGGTTGTAGCCGCCGGGGTTGGTGTGTTCCTTTATATTGGCAATCACGTCAGGAACGTAACGCGGCATCAGGAACATAAACACCACGGTCGCCACCATATAATCGAAGTTTTCCTGAATATTGGCGGCGTTGAGGTCGTATTCAAACGCGCGGACATTCAACTCTTCGATACGCGCCAGCTCTTCCACGTTTTGAACCGCATGGGGATTATTATCGACAGCGGTAACGTCAAAACCTTTCAAACCCAGATACAGCGCATTGCGGCCCTGACCGCAGCCCATATCCAAAACCTTGCCGACAGGTACGATGCCTTCGGCAGCACGGACGGCCGAATGTGTCGCGCTCATGCCGTATTTCTTATTGAAATAGTCTGCCGCCTCGCAGTAAAACGACAGTTGGATTTCCGTGTCTTGCGTTTGCGGCGCGATAAAGTGCCATGCTTGCGGATGGATAATCCAATCATCGCTTTCAGGCGTCAGCTCGTGCGTGGACGTAACATTGCCCGCCTCGTCCACTTCATTGAAGTTCAGACGGCCTTGGAGGACATTGAGGCAGCCCCAAGTACCGGCGGCAGTATTGTGTTTGGACAACAAGGCTTCGGGAATCTCGTCCGCCGTCCACACCGGCATCTGCTTGTAACAAAACAATTCTTGCTGTTCGCTCATCATGTTTCCTTTCTATTTTGACGGTTTCAACACAGCTTCTGCCAAGGCTTTTTGAATGGCAATCACGCTCTTGTCGCTTTTAAATTGCAAGGTTTCGGTTGGCACCTCGCCGGAAGAAACCCAAATCTTCAGCTCGGCATCCAAATCAAAATGACCCGAGGTTTCCACCGAAAAGCGCGATACTGAACGGTATGGAATCGAACGGTAAGACACTTTCTTGCCGGTCAACCCCTGCTTGTCCACCAACACCAGCCGATATTCGGTAAACACAATCAAATCGCGCACCAGGCTGAATGCCATTTTTACCTGTTCGCCATCAATCAGGATATTCGCCAAATCGCGTTCCACCGCATCGGCGTCTTTTTGCGAAGCATTGCCCAAAAGGCCGCTGAACAATCCCATATCTGCCTTCTTTCTATACGAGTGATAAAGCGCAGGGTATTTTACACGCGTAAACCGTATTTGCCGATATTTCAGACGGCCTTATGTTATGATAATGATACCGCCTTATTCGACAAAGACATGCCCATGGATAAACCCGTTTACCTCTACACAGACGGCGCATGCAAAGGCAACCCCGGCGCAGGCGGCTGGGGTGTATTTATGCGCTACGGCACACACGAAAAAGAACTGTTCGGCGGCGAAGCCGAAACCACCAACAACCGTATGGAACTGACTGCCGTCATCGAAGGCCTGAAATCCCTAAAACGCCGCTGCCAAGTCGTCATCTGCACCGACTCGCAATACGTCAAAAACGGCATGGAAAGCTGGATACGCGGTTGGAAAAAAAACGGCTGGAAAACCGCCGCCAAAAAACCGGTTAAAAACGACGACTTATGGAAAGAGCTGGATAGTTTGGTTCAACAACACGATGTCCGCTGGACATGGGTAAAAGGCCATGCCGGACACCCAGAAAACGAAAAAGCCGACGAACTTGCCAATAAGGGCGCGGCAAAATTTTTATAACATTTCATCCATGACTGCACTCAAACATCTCAAACCATTCTTTTGGATTGCCATCATTGCATTGATTTGTGTGACGCCCATAGCACTTATGTTCGCCTATTCGCCCTTTCATGATGTCAATGATTTTTTTCGCTTTGGCTTGTGCGATCACGTTAAGAGTGCCGAAGAATGTGCCGACTTAATCACGCCCTCCTATTTATTTTGGTGGTTTATACCTGAACCGTGGCTTTTCGCATTCATATCTCTGACTGCCATTTACCTTGTTCTAAAAATCCTGATTGAAATCATCCGATTCCTATTCAGACTGAGAAAGAAAAACCCATGACCTGCCCCATCTGCACTGCCGACAACGAAGATATTTTGCTGCAAACGCCAAACCTGCGCGTTATCGCCGTCCACAATGAAGCCGGCGCACCGGCATTCTGCCGCGTGATTTGGAATAACCATGTTTCCGAGATGACCGACCTTTCCCCTGCCGAACGCAATGAAATCATGGAAATGGTGTATCAGGTTGAAGCCGCAATGCGCCAAGTCTTCCGCCCGGCCAAAATCAATCTGGCCAGCCTCGGCAATGTTGTGCCTCACTTGCATTGGCACGTCATCGCCCGCTTTGAAAACGACGCCAACTTTCCTGCGCCGATTTGGGCCGCACCCGTACGCGAACACGGTATGACCCTGCTCGAAAATTGGCCGCAACAAATCAAAAACTTAATCGCTTAAACTTTCAGACGGCCTATAAGGGCCGACACGCCCAGTTCAGGCCGTCTGAACATATAACGAAAGGAAAACCTCAATGACTTCCACCACGCGCCGCCATTTCCTGCGTACCTGCTCTGCCGCGGCAGGCGCAGGGTTGTTGCAGGCCTGCGGCACAGGCACGACCACCACGCCGCAAACCAAAACCACTTCTACCACCGCGAAAGCCAAAACCGTGCAACCTAAGCAACCCCATCCGCCACGTTCTGGCGACAACCTCCTGCGCGTTGTTGCGCCGTCAGGCTTCGCCGAAGACCCCAACCGCGTGACCACCGGCCTGACCCGCCTCTACAACGCAGGCTTTACCGTGACCAACCAACAGGCAGGCAGCCGCCGTTATCAGCGCTTTGCCGGCAGCGACGCCCAACGCGCCGCCGACTTCCAAGACGTTGCCAGCGGTCGTGTCGAAACGCCTAAAGTCTTGATGGGCCTGCGCGGCGGTTACGGCGCGGCACGCATCCTGCCGCAAATCGACTTTGCCTCACTCGGCGCCAGAATGCGCGAACGCGGCACATTGTTCTTCGGCTTCAGCGACGTATGCGCCGTCCAACTCGCACTGTTGGCCAAAGGCAATATGATGAGCTTTGCAGGCCCGATGGTGTACAGCGAATTCGGCAAAGCAGACCCCAGTATCTTTACCATGGATTCTTTCATCCGCGGCACGACCAACAACGTCAACATCGTTGATGTTCCGACCATCCAACGCACCGATGTCAACGTCGAAGGTACATTATGGGGCGGCAACCTGAGCGTACTCGCTTCCCTCGCCGGTACGCCCTACATGCCCGATATTCAAGGCGGCATCCTCTTTATCGAAGACGTCAGCGAGCAACCCTACCGCATCGAACGCATGCTCAATACGCTTTATCTGTCAGGTGTTTTGCAAAAACAACGCGCCATCATCTTCGGCGATTTCCGCATGGGCACCATCCGTGACACGTACGATTCCAGCTACGACTTCTCCGCCGTCGTCAACCACATTTCGCGCACCGCCAAGATTCCTGTGTTGACCGGCTTCCCATTCGGCCACATCACCAACAAAACCACTTTCCCGTTGGGCGCGCATGCCAAAGTCCGCAGTACCGGCAACGGCGGTTATTCCGTAACCTTCAGCGGCTACCCGACGCTGAATCCATCCGCACTGACGCTTAACAACCTGCTGCCGCCTCCCGTGCCGACTTACGACAGCACCATCTACCGCGACAGCATTACTGAAGAAGTGACCGAATAAGGCTTGTTCAAATCAAAAGGCCGTCTGAAACCCAGTTTCAGACGGCCTTTTTATATCTTCATCTTAACCGTAACGTCGTTGGAAATCTTTCATAAATTCGGCCAACGCGTTCACACCTTCAAGCGGCATCGCATTGTAAATACTGGCGCGCATACCGCCGACGGTTTTATAACCCTTGAGCAGGCACAAGCCCTGTAACTCGGCTTCCAACACAAAGCGGCGGTCCAAGTCTTCGCTTGCGGTTTTGAAGACCACGTTCATTTTGGAACGCGCATCAGGATGAATATCGTTGATGTAAAAACCGCCGCTACCGTCTATCGCCTCATACAAGGTTTGCGCCTTCATTCGATTGACCGCTTCAATTTTTTTCACACCGCCCTGAGTTTGCAACCAGCGGAACACCAAGCCCGACATATAAATCGCATAGGTGGACGGCGTGTTGTACATACCGTCGCGGTTGATGTGCGAACGGTAGTTGAACGCATCGGGAATATCGTTCGGACAACGCTCCAGCAAATCCTCGCGGATAATGACCACGGTCGCACCGGCAGGGCCGATATTTTTTTGTGCGCCGGCATAAATTAAGCCGTAATCGGATACATTAAACTCACGCGACAAAATCTCGCTCGACATATCGCACACCAGCGGCGGCAGGCCGTCTGAAAGTTTGGGGACGTTTTGATACTGCAAGCCGTTTACGGTTTCATTAATCGCAAAATGAACAAACGCGGAATTCGGGTTGATATCCCAATCCTCAACCGCAGGCAGGTTTTTATAGGCATATTGCTCGCCGCCATGCGCGGCCAAACGGATTTCAGCATTGCTCAAACGGCTCATCTGTTCATAGGCAATACGGCTCCAGTTGCCCGTTACCACCGCGTCGGCAGTCGCAAAACCGTGCGCTAAATTCATGGCCGCCATATTGAATTGCGTGGTCGCGCCGCCCTGTAAAAACAGGATTTTATAGTTGGATGGAATATTCAAAAGCTGGCGCAAGTCTTGTTCGGCATGATGCAGAATACTCAAAAACATATCCGAACGGTGGCTCATCGCCATCACGGGGAAACCCGTACCGTTGTAGTCGAGCATTTCCTGTTGTGCAGTACGCAATACCGCTTCCGGCAATACGGCAGGACCTGCGGAAAAATTGTAAATCGGGTGTGCGGACATGGCGGCCTTCTTTCTTATTCGGTGGGTATGAAGAAATTGTAGAACCGCCTTGCACATTGTGCAAGCACGAAAAATCAGGAAATACAAGGCCGCCTGAAAACAAAGCAATACCAATTCTTTGTTTTCAAAAATAATTTTATAAGTACTATATCAAAACTTGTCAACAATTTCCTTTTCAGACGGCCTCACCCCTCCCCTTTACATTTAAGCAATCACTTCAAAAAATCCACGCCAAATCAACACTTTTCTTTTATCTTGAAAACAGTTATAATAGGCCAATTTTTCAAATCACACGAAAAATGGCCGCGCGGCCATTTTTTTGTTTATATACTTCTGGAGAAGCATGGATATTCAAAGCATTCTTGATAAAACCCTGCCCGGCTTGGGCTACGAACTGGTCGATTTCGAACTGACCGCACAAGGCGATTTGCGCGTTTTCATCGATAAAGAAGGCGGCATCACCGTCGAAGACTGCGCCACTGTCAGCAACCATCTGAGCCGCGTGTTTATGGTTGAAGACATCGACTACAAACGTTTGGAAATCTCCAGCCCTGGCCTTGACCGTCCGCTGAAAAAAGCCGCCGACTTCGTGCGCTTTGCCGGCCAGAACGCCAAAATCAAAACACGCCTGCCGATTGATGGTCAGAAAAACTTCATCGGCCGCATCGAATCTTGCGAAAACGACATTGTTACCGTCTCTTTCGACGGCAAAACCGCCCAAATCGAATTGAGCAACATCGACAAAGCCCGTTTGCGCCCCGAATTTAAATTTTAAAAACCGATTACTTGGAGATTCTAGAAAATGAGTCGCGAAATGTTACAGCTAGCCGAAGCGCTGGCAAGTGAAAAAAACGTTGAAACGGAAGTCGTATTCAAAGCCCTTGAATTCGCCCTCTCTACTGCCGCCAAGAAAAAAGCCGACCGCGAGCACATGGACGTGCGCGTCGAAATCGACCGCGATACCGGTGAATACCAAACCTTCCGCCGCTGGCTGATTGTTGCCGATGAAGACTATACCTACCCCGACGTAGAAAAAACCATCGAGGAAATCCAAGAAGAAATTCCCGGCACAACCATCCAAATCGGCGAATACTACGAAGAGCAGCTGCCAAACGAAGGCTTCGGCCGCCAAGCAGCTCAAACTGCCAAACAAATCATTCTGCAACGCATCCGCGATGCAGAGCGCGAGCAAAACCTGAACGAGTTCCTCGCTTCTAAAGAAGACATCGTTTCCGGTACGGTAAAACGCGTCGAGCGCCACGGCATCATCGTTGAAGTCGTAGCAGGCAAACTTGACGCACTGATTCCGCGCGAAGAAATGATTCCGCGCGAAAACTTCCGCAGCGGCGACCGCATCCGCGCCCTCTTCCTGCGTGTGGACGAAATCGGCAATACCGGCCGCAAACAAGTCATTTTGAGCCGTACCAGCGGCGACTTCTTGGCCAAACTCTACGCCAACGAAGTGCCTGAAATTGCAGACGGCCTGTTGGAAATCCGCGAAGTAGCACGCGATCCCGGCCAACGCGCCAAAGTTGCCGTTAAAGCCAACGACCAACGCATCGACCCGCAAGGTACTTGTATCGGCGTGCGCGGTTCCCGTGTTAACGCCGTGAGCAACGAATTGTCCGGCGAACGCATTGACATCGTATTGTGGTCTCCAGAGCCTGCCCAATTCGTAATGAATGCGCTGTCTCCTGCCGAAGTGAGCCGCATCGTGATTGATGAAGACAAACACGCTGTTGACGTGATTGTTGATGAAAACCAACTGGCGCTGGCCATCGGCCGCGGCGGTCAAAACGTCCGTCTGGCTTCCATCCTGACCGGCTGGCAGCTGAACATCATGACCGTTGAAGAAGCCGACGAGCGCAATGCCGCCGAAGACGCGGTTATCCGCAACCTCTTCACCACCCACTTGAACATCGACGACGAAACCGCCGATATCTTGGTGGAAGAAGGCTTTGCCACTTTGGAAGAAGTTGCTTACGTTCCAGCGGCAGAATTACTCGCCATTGACGGCTTTGACGAAGAAATTGTTGAAACCCTGCGCAACCGCGCACGCGACGCTATCCTGACCATTACCATCGCCGCAGAAGAAAAACTGGGTGAAGTGTCTGAAGACATGCGCAATTTAGACGGCGTAAATTCCGATATGTTGCGCAAACTGGCCGAAGCCGGCGTTACCCAACGCGATGATCTGGCCGAATTGTCTGTTGACGAATTGGTCGAAATTACCGGTGTTGACGAAGAAGAAGCCAAAAAAGTGATTTTGGCTGCACGCGAACACTGGTTTACTGAAGAAAATAACTAAGGGGGTACTGAATGAGTAATACAACCGTAGCGCAATTTGCCGCCGAACTAAACCGCCCCGTCGATGATTTGCTTAAACAATTGAAAGAAGCCGGGGTCAACAAAAACAGTGGTAATGACAGCATAACCACTGACGACAAACAACTGTTGACTGCTTACCTGCAAAAGAAAAACGGCAGCAATAGCGGCACCATCAGCATCCGCCGCAAAAAAACCGAAGTCAGCACCGTTGATGGCGTAAAAGTGGAAACACGCCGCCGCAGCCGTGCCGTTACCATTCCTTCTTCCGAAGAATTGGCAGCGGAAGCCAAAGCCAAAGTAGCAGCGGAAAACCAAAAAGCCGAAGCAGAAAAAGCAGCCGCCCAAGCTGCCGAAGAAAAAGCCAAAGCTGAAGCAGAAGCTGCCGCCAAAGCCGAAGCCCGTGCCAAAGCAGAGGCTGAAGCAGCCAGACTGAAAGCAGCCAAAGCCGCACCAAAAGCGGAAGGCAAACCTGCCGAAGCCCAAAAAGAAGAAGCCAAACCGGTTGAAGCCGTAGAAGCCAAGGCCGAAGCAAAAGTTGAAGCTAAAGCAGACAACAAGCCGTCTGAAAAATCCGTTGAAGCTGAAAAACCAGCCGAAGCCAAGAAACCTGCCAAAGCCAAACAAGACAAAGGCGGCAAAGGCAAAGAAGCGAAAAAGGCAGCCAAACCTGCCGCTCCTGCCGTACCGCAACCTGTCGTCAGCGTGGAAGAACAGGCTCAACGCGATGAAGAAGCCCGTCGTGCCGCCGCCCTGCGTGCGCATCAAGAAGCCTTGTTGAAAGAAAAACAAGAGCGTCAAGCACGCCGTGAAGCCATGAAACAACAGGCCGATCAAGACTCAAAACCTACTAAAGAAGCCAAATCAGGCGAACGCAATAAACCTGCCGAGAAAGCAAAAGCGGCATCCGGCGAAGGCAAATCCGAACACAACGCGCGCGGTAAAAAAGAAGACCGTCGTGACCGTGACGAAGAAAACCAAGGCCGTAACGCCAAAGGCAAAGGCGGCAAAGGTGGTCGCGACCGCAACAATGCACGCAATGGCGACGACGATCGCGTACGCGGCGGTAAAAAAGGCAAAAAACTCAAACTTGAGCCAAACCAACACGCCTTCCAAGCGCCGACCGAACCTGTCGTACACGAAGTTTTGGTACCTGAAACCATTACCGTTGCCGACTTGGCACACAAAATGGCCGTTAAAGGCGTCGAAGTGGTTAAAGCCCTGATGAAAATGGGCATGATGGTAACCATTAACCAATCTATCGACCAAGACACTGCCCTGATTGTAGTGGAAGAACTCGGCCACATCGGCAAACCTGCTGCAGCCGACGACCCTGAAGCATTCCTGGATGAAGGCGTTGAAGCAGTTGAAGCCGAAGCATTGCCGCGTCCACCGGTTGTTACCGTGATGGGTCACGTTGACCACGGTAAAACTTCCCTGCTGGACTACATCCGCCGCGCCAAAGTGGTACAAGGCGAAGCGGGTGGCATTACCCAACACATCGGTGCATACCACGTTGAAACCCCTCGCGGCGTGATTACTTTCTTGGATACTCCGGGTCACGAAGCGTTTACCGCAATGCGTGCGCGCGGTGCGAAAGCAACCGATATCGTGATCCTCGTGGTTGCCGCCGACGACGGCGTGATGCCGCAAACCATCGAAGCCATTGCCCACGCTAAAGCTGCGGGCGTACCGATGGTGGTTGCCGTCAACAAAATCGATAAAGAAGCCGCCAACCCAGAGCGTATCCGCCAAGAGCTGACTGCGCACGAAGTCGTGCCTGACGAATGGGGCGGCGATGTACAGTTTATCGACGTTTCCGCTAAAAAAGGCCTGAACATCGATGCATTGCTCGAAGCCGTCTTGCTCGAAGCTGAAGTTTTGGAACTGACTGCCCCAGTCGATGCACCTGCCAAAGGTATCATTGTTGAGGCACGTTTGGACAAAGGCCGCGGCGCGGTTGCCACATTGCTGGTTCAAAGCGGTACGCTGAAAAAAGGCGATATGCTGCTGGCCGGTACTGCATTCGGTAAAATCCGTGCAATGGTTGACGAAAACGGCAAAGCCATCAATGAAGCCGGCCCTTCTATCCCTGTCGAAATCCTCGGCTTGTCCGACGTACCGAACGCAGGCGAAGATGCAATGGTGTTGGCCGACGAGAAAAAAGCGCGCGAAATCGCCCTCTTCCGTCAAGGCAAATACCGCGACGTGCGCTTGGCCAAACAACAGGCTGCGAAACTGGAAAACATGTTCAACAACATGGGCGAAAACCAAGCCCAATCCTTGTCTGTCATCATTAAGGCAGACGTACAAGGTTCTTACGAAGCTTTGGCGGGCAGCCTGAAAAAACTGTCCACCGACGAAGTGAAAGTGAACGTGTTGCACAGCGGCGTGGGCGGCATTACCGAATCTGATGTCAACTTGGCCATTGCTTCCGGCGCATTCATCATCGGCTTTAACGTCCGTGCAGATGCTTCCGCACGCAAACTAGCTGAGAATGAAAACGTGGAAATCCGTTACTACAACATCATTTATGATGCCATTGACGACGTGAAAGCCGCCATGAGTGGTATGCTCTCTCCGGAAGAGAAAGAGCAAGTAACCGGCACGGTCGAAATCCGTCAGGTTATCAGCGTATCCAAAGTCGGCAATATTGCAGGCTGTATGGTTACCGACGGCGTGGTCAAACGCGATTCCCATGTCCGCCTCATCCGCAACAACGTGGTTATCCATACCGGCGAACTGTCTTCTTTGAAACGCTACAAAGACGACGTCAAAGAAGTCCGCATGGGCTTCGAGTGTGGTCTGATGCTCAAAGGCTACAACGAGATTATGGAAGGCGACCAACTCGAATGTTTCGACATCGTCGAAGTTGCCCGTACTCTGTAATCAGACAGGCCGTCTGAAAAATCAGAAGCAGGTTTTGCAATGCGAAACCTGCTTCTTTTTTTCAGACGGCCTTTTTACAACCATTCATAGTTTGAAACTATGGAAATTGATGTGTGGTATATAAGAAACAAAACAGCCGCACAAGGCAAAGCCATTTGGCAAAAGAATAGACGGCAAACTAAGCCTGATAAGGCTCTCTATATATTGTCATATCTTAACGTTTCAGTTGTTTTTCTCAAATTTCGGCACTAGTATATACAGCCTAAACACAATACAAATTAAGCAATACCGGCCATATGCCGGATACGTTTACTTCCTTGTTACTCTCATCAATATCTAAAGAAAATATCATGACAATCGAAAAAGCAATGCGCATTCGCAATGCGCAATTTGAATTACGACATTTAGAGCAATTACAACCTTCCGCCCTTGCACAAGCAACAACAGGTACTTCGAGAGATGACGTTTATTATGTAACCCGCAGCGACGATAAAATCATTGAAAACCCAAATGGAGGCGATGATACGGTTTACAGCAACGTCAGCTATACCCTTCCAAACCACGTTGAAAACCTTGTTTTGACCGGTACAGCCAACATCTTCGGCGCAGGCAACAACAGTAACAACATCCTCATCGGCAATGAAGGCCGCAACCGCCTCAACAGCGGTCGCGGTGACGACATCGTTTACGGCGGCGGCGGCAACGATTTCATCAACGGCGGCGAAGGCAACGACTGTCTTTTCGGCGAAACAGGCAATGACACCCTAAATGGCGAAGCAGGCAACGATGTGCTTGAAGGTGGCGAAGGTGACGACACCTACCTTTTCTCTGCCAAAAGCGAGCAAGACACCATCATCGACAATCAAGGCCACAACAGCATCCGCTTTCATACCGACCTAAGCCTTAACGATTTAACCGTTGAAGCCCGAAACAACGAAACCGGCGGTCAAGACTGGCTGATTGCCGTGAAAAACAGCAACGCCGTTTTAACCATCAAAAACCAATACACTCAAAACGGTACAACACCGGCAGTCTCCCAATTCATCATCGGCACACAAAAACTGGATGTAAACAGCTTTGCCAAATATTTCGATATTTCCCTGACTGAATATACCGAAAGCGGTAAGACCATCGATGGTAGCGACGGCAATGACCACCTGATTGGCACATCCGGCGATGATATTATCGACGGCAAGGCCGGTGCCGACATTATGGAAGGCAGGGACGGCAATGACACTTACTATGTTGATAACACAAAAGACGTGGTTATCGAACAGGCTGGCGGCGGCGAAGACACCGTATTCAGCAGCATTTCCCATACTGCCGCCACCCACGTCGAAAATGTTACCTTGACCGGCTCGGCCAATATTTTTGCCGCCGGCAACAACAGCAATAACATCCTGACCGGTAACGAAGGCCGCAACCGCCTCAACAGCGGACGCGGTGATGATACCGTTTACGGCATGGGCGGCAACGACAACCTCAACGGCGGCGACGGCAACGATTATCTGGATGGCGGCGACGGTAACGATCTCATCAACGGTGATGCTGGCAACGATATTTTGATGGGCGGCAACGGCAAAGACATTCTGAAAGGCGGCGCCGGAAACGATACCTATATCTACGGCGACAACGATACCATTATCGACAACCAAGGCATTAATATCCTCAAGTTTTCAGACGGCCTGAATAATGCCAAGCTCAACCTGAAGACCATTCATAACGATGATGGCAGCCAAAGCTGGGAAATTACTTCGGAACAAGGTTCAGCCCTGATTCAAAACCAAATCGGCGCGGATGGCAGTATTTCCATCGACCGTTTCCAGCTCAACGACCAAACCTACACCGCCGCGCAGTTCCAACAAGCCTTCCAAGCGCTGAAGGCCGAAACCATTAAACTCGTCGGCACAAACGACGACGATATCTTGCATGGTAATGCAGGCAACAATGAAATCGACAGCGGCAACGACGGCCATGACACCCTTTATGGCCACGATGGCGATGACATCTTGCGCGAACACAGTGCAACCTATTACAGCACTGAGCCGGATTCCGACGATAAACTTTATGGTGGCAACGGTAACGACAAACTTTATGCCCATGTAGGTGCAGACTTACTCGACGGCGGTGCAGGCAATGATTATCTGGAAGGCAGCGAACACAATGACACCTATGTTTTCGGGAAAGGTTACGGACACGACACCATTTTCGACTACAACTTCGGTTTTGATAGCGAGGCAAGCCTACACAGACTCAACGCCAACGTCGTGAAATTTACCGGCGGCATTACCCTTGACGACCTCGAAATTACCGTTGAAAAAGGTTACGACAAAACCGAGATTGCCGACATACCCGACAGCAACCAATTTGTATCACCCCCCCTGTTGGATGGCGATACTTGGCATATCCGCATTAAAGGCACGGACGATGTTTTAACCATCAAAAACCAAAGCGGTATTTATGGTGCGATTTCCGAGTTTCAGTTTGACGGCAATACCTCATACAGCACGGGCGAGCTGATCAACCACTTCAAACTGTCTATCCCGCACATGATCGACAACAAAAACATCGTCCAATACACCGGCCAACCCGTTGAAGAACTCAACCGTGATGTGTACAACAACTTTAACCACACCATCCATGCCGATAGCGACAACAACGATTTAGATTTGTCGCGTTACACTTCTGTTGTCGAATACAGGGGCAACCGCAGCGATGAAACCATTACTTTGGGCCGAGGCATCAACATTGTTGATACGGCCGGCGGCAACGATACCATTACCGACCCGGGTGCCGACAACACCGTTATCATGTTTGGCAGAAACAGCGGCAACGACACCTTTAATCCGTATGGTGGCAGCGATACCCAAGTCCTTTTCAAAGAAGGGCTGACGCTGAAAGATTTACAGTTGAAAACCGGCGATGATTGGGTCTTAACCATCAAAGATACAGGCGACACCCTGACCATCCATGACATTGCCAACAATAATGTCGACAGCTTTGTATTCGGAAACGGTAAGAGCTACACCGCCGATGAAATCAGCAAAGCACTGATTACTGAAAATACACAAAACAACGGTATCCTGTAAAACTCAAAGGCCGTCTGAAACCTTAATTCAGACGGCCTTAGTCCTTTGCTGATTTATTTATCGTTCTGCTATATAATTATTCTCATTCGAATTCACAAGAAAGAATAAAAATGGATGCCTTAAATCTCCTCACCACTCGTCGCTCTTCCAAAAAACTGACTGCTCCTGCACCCAATGCCGAGCAACTGGAACAAATGCTGCAAGCGGCAACACAAGTACCTGATCACGGCAATATGCGCCCTTACCGCTTTACTGTAATTCAAAGCGAGGCCGGCTTACAACGTTTCCGCGAGCTTTTGGGCAAGACCGTTACCGAACTCAACTTCGGTGATGATGCCATGAAAAAGGCCGAACGCGTCGGCAACATGGCGCCTATGATTATTGGCGTTACATTTGCGCCAAACCGTGAAGTGGCGAAACCCAAACCTGAATGGGAGCAAATGCTGACTGCAGGCTGCGCCGCCTATGCTTTACAACTGGCTGCTTCTGCTCAAGGCTTCGACAATGTTTGGATTACGGGCATGTGGGTCAACAGCCCATTGTTGCGCGAAGCATTTGAGTGTGCCGACAAAGACAAAATCATCGGCCTGATGATGATTGGTTCGCCGACCGAAGAAGGAAGCGGCCCGAAAAATACCAACTTAGAATGTTTTACAACTTATTGGTAAAGCCTGAAAATACTAAGGCCGTCTGAAAAACCTGATTTAATGGTTTTCAGACGGCCTTTTTATGTCTCTTGTCAAAATATCAAGCAGGATTCATAAACGCTTCAACTTCTTCCAAAGAAATATCCGCCGTCGCGCCATGACGTGAAGCCACCAATGCACCCAGCGCACAAGCAAAAGCAATGGCTTCTTGAGGAGGCGCATTATTGAGCAGCTTGTAAGTCAAACCACCAAGAAAGCTGTCGCCGGAGCCGACAGTATCCACCACTTTGACGCGGAAACCGCAATGACGGTACAACTCGCCGTCCTTATACAAAACCGCGCCATGACTACCCAAAGTCACACACAAGATTTTGACGCCGGTCAGCTCAACGAGGTAGCCGATATTTTGTTCGATACTGTGATAAGGAGAACCGTAAGCCGCAGCCAACTCATACAGCTCATCATCATTGAGTTTGACCATATCGGACTGTTTCATGGTCTCAAGCAAGCGGTCAATATCGTAATGAGGCTTACGCAGATTAACGTCAAAAATTTTGAATTTGGCTTCTTTCAGCAAAACCGCCAAGCTTTTACGCGAAACTTCATCGCGGGTTGCCAAGCTGCCAAAAACGAAAGCATCTGATTCTGCCACACGTTTGATTGCCGCATCATCAACCGCAATCCTGTCCCACGCGCAAGGATAAACAATCTCATAAGACGCACTGCCAGACTTGTCCAAGTGTACTTTCACCAAGCTGGTCGCACATTCGTGACAAACCTGCAAATAATCAGTATTGACGTTTTTACTTTGAATTTGACGTAGCAATTCCTCGCCATCGGCATCATCGCCGCGACGACTGATGATGACAGCATCGATACCCAAAGACTGCAAACGGACAGCAACATTTAGGGGTGCACCACCCAATACCTTTCCGTTTGGAAAATCGTCCCACAGCACTTCGCCGAAACTGGTTACTTTCATTCTTGGCCTTCCTTTTTTGAGGTTGATTGGCAGGGTCTGCACACCCGACAGATTTTTGCAAATCATGTACTTGTAGTAAAACTCCAGCATCGGGGGCAAAAGTATTATGTTTTAAAATATTGGGACTGACAAGCAATTAAGGGAATATCAGACAATAAACTTGATTCATCACAAAATTATATTGTTCCTATTTTTTCTTTTTCTTTCACATTTATCCCCTCCTGTTTCATTAAAACAAAATATTCTGAAATTTAAATACAAAAGGCCGTCTGAAAACTGATTCAATCAATTTTCAGACGGCCTTTATCGCAGCATTGCAGCGATTAAACTACAACTTCTTCTTTTTTCTTCACTTCTTTGGCAATGTTCTCACGACTCAAGCCAAACATCAGCAAGAGCGGGCTGGCAACCAATACGGAAGAGTAAATACCGAACACGATACCGATAGTCAGCGCCATAGAGAAACCGTGCAAGGCTGCACCGCCAAACACCAGCATAGAAACAACCATTGCCTCGGTCGAACCGTGGGTAATGATGGTACGGCTCATGGTTGCAGTAATCGCGTTGTCGATGACTTCCGGCACAGTGTGGCCGCGCATATGCGGCTTGCGGAAGTTTTCGCGAATACGGTCAAATACCACCACAGATTCGTTTACGGAATAACCCAAAACAGCCAAGATACCTGCCAAGACAGTCAATGAGAATTCCCATTGGAAGAAGGCGAAACAGCCGAGAATAATCACGATATCGTGCATATTCGCAATAATCGCGGATACTGCAAAACGCCACTCAAAACGCATGGACAAGTAAATAATAATACCTGCCACCACGAAGCCCAATGCCATCAAACCATTGGTAACCAATTCTTCACCAACCTGAGGGCCGATGAATTCGACTTGGCGCAAGGTAACGTCAGGGTTGTCTTTTTTCAGCAAATCCATCACTTGGTTGGACAGCTGTGCAGACGTTACGCCTTCTTTGTTCGGCAGGCGAATCATAATGTGTTTATTCGTACCCAAGGCCTGAACCTGTACATCACCCATTTTCAGCGTATCGAGGCGTTCGCGCGTTTTATTCACATCCACGCCCTGCTGATATTGGACTTCCATCACCGTACCGCCTGTAAATTCGACGGAGAAATTCAGGCCTTTGGTTACCAAAAAGAACACGGCGGCGATAAACGTAACCAACGAAATAAAAGTCGTCAGTTTGCCGTAGCTCATAAACGGAATATCACGTTTGATTTTAAATAATTCCATGTTTTACTCCTTGCCTTCTGCCATTTCAGCTTTCGGCTTCCATACCGAACCGATGGAAATATTTTGCAATTTGCGGCGACGGCCGTACCACAGGTTGACCAAAGCACGGAACACGACCACGGATGAATACATCGAAGTCAGAATACCGATACAGTGTACAACCGCAAAACCGCGTACCGGGCCGGAACCGAATACCAACAAAGCGATACCGGCAATCAGGGAGGTCAAGTTGGAATCGACAATGGTTGCCCAAGCGTGTTGGAAACCGAGGTTGATGGCCTGCTGTGGTACGACACCGGCACGCAGTTCCTCACGGATACGTTCATTAATCAACACGTTGGAGTCAATCGCCATACCCAAGGTCAAAGCCAAGGCGGCAATACCCGGCAAGGTCAGCGTTGCCTGCATGGCAGACAAAATACCCACCAAAAACAAGATATTGGTACTCAAGGCAATGGTAGAGAAGAAACCCATCAAGCGATAGTAAATCACCATGAATGCAGCAACAGCGGCAAAGCCCCACAAGGTAGAGTGGAAACCTTTTTCAATGTTTTCTTTACCCAAAGACGGGCCGATGGTACGTTCTTCGACAATCTGCATCGGCGCGGCCAGCGAACCGGCGCGCAGCAACAATGAAGTATCGTTGGCTTCGGCTGTCGTCATGCTGCCGGAAATCTCCACGCGGCCACCGGTAATGGCGGCTCGGATGACAGGCGCGGTCACGACTTCGGATTTACCTTGGTCGATCAACACCATAGCCATACGTTTACCCACATTGGCCGAAGTCAATTCGCCAAAAATGCTGCCGCCCGCACTATCCAGGCTCAGGCTCACGGCAGGCGCGCCCATTTGGTCAAAGCTAGGTTGCGCATCGTTGATGTTGTCGCCGGTTAGTTCAACTTGTTTGTTGACCAAGATAGTTTCCGGATGATCGCCACCGCTTGACAGCAATTCGTAACCGGTCGGCACATTGCCGTTCAAAGCTTCTTGCAGTTTGATCGGATCGTCTTCCACCATACGCACTTCCAAAGTCGCAGTACGACCGATAATATCTTTTGCTTTGGCAGTATCTTGCACGCCCGGCAGCTGTACGACAATGCGGTCAAGGCCGGATTGTTGGATAACCGGTTCGGCTACGCCCAATTCGTTCACACGGTTGTGCAACGTATTGATATTTTGTTTAACTGCATCAGAACGTACTTTATTGATTGCCTCTTCAGACAAAGTCAGCACGATATTGTTACCGTCCGGCAGCAGCGTGGCTTCAGGGAACAATTTTTGCAACTGAGGCAAGGCTTTTTGTACATCGGCAGCATCTTGCAAAGGCACGGTCAGACCGTTTTCAGTCTGATGCACCGTGCCGGTACGGATTTTTTCGCGGCGCAATTCGCGGCGGATATCGCCGGAATAACGTTCAAACGTTTTCTGCATCGCGGCTTTCATGTCCACCTGCATGGTGAAATGCACGCCGCCGCGCAAGTCCAGACCCAGGAACATCGGATTGGCTTTGATTTTCGCCATCCACTCAGGGCTGTCTGCCAACAGGTTGAGCGCGGTAATATAGCCCTCGCCCAAAGTATTTTCGATGACGTCGCGCGCTTTCAGTTGCGTTTCGGTATCTTTGAAACGCACTTTCAGCGAGTTGTCGACGATGAACATACCATCAGTCTGAATACCTGCCTGTTTCAGCGCGGCATCCACTTTAGACTGGGTTTGCTCATTGATAACGATGGCTTGTCGGTTGGTCGATACCTGTACGGCAGGCGTTTCACCGAAAAGGTTGGGCAGCGAGTAAACAGCCGCAACCACAATCGTGAACGCAATCAGCAGGTATTTCCATAAAGGATAACGGTTCATGGTAAACCTTTGCTTTATTTATAAAGGCAAACAGCCGCGCTCGGAAAATGAGGCGGCTTTTTGCAAAAAAACGGATTATTCGGCTTTCGCGGCAATCGCGTTGCGCTCAACTTCCACTTCGATTTTCGCACCTTGACCGATGTCGACAGTGTAGAATTGCTCGCCGACTTTGGTCACGCGGCCTTTGAAGCCTGCCGCCAAAACGACTTTATCGCCGACTTTCAAAGCGGCCAACATCGCTTGGTGCGCTTTGAATTTCTTTTGTTGAGGACGCATAATCAGGAAGTAGAACACCACCATGATCAGCACTAAAGGGGCAAATTGAGCCACTGCTTGATTCATAATATATCCGTTCTTTCAAGTTTTAGATTAAGTAAAAAACTGCACACTGCAATCAAATACATTGGTTGGACTGTAAAATTGAGCTATTCTAAAGGTCGTCTGAAAAATTTCCAAGTATTTCCGTATTTATTAACCATATTTAGCAGTCTTTACGACTTGTCCGACACATACTGTTCCATGTTCAAAAAAATCCTTTGGCGCATCAGCACCCGCCTACGCCGTTTGTTTGGCAAAAACGCCCGCACCGTATGGATTTCGCATCCGATATTCCTACAGCACCAGCCGGGGCCTAACCATCCCGACAGGCCCGAACGCATCAGCTCCATTCAAACTGCCTTAAAACAAGAAGGCATTTGGCGTCGCCTGCAAACCACCGAAGCACCGGAAATCAAAGATGCGCAGCTGGCATTGGTCCACTCGCGCAACTATCTGCACGAGTTGGAAGCCGCCCAGCCGCTCCCCGGCAAAATCCACCGCATCGATGACGATACGGTCATCTGCCACGACTCCCTTCAAGCCGCCCGTTTTGCGGCCGGAGCCGTTGTCAAGGCAGTCGATATGGTGATGAATAAAAAAGCCTGGCATGCTTTTTGCGCCATCCGCCCGCCAGGCCACCATGCCCACAGCAACAGCGCCGGCGGATTTTGCCTGATCAACAACACCGCCACCGGCGTGATGCACGCCATTGCCCAATACCGCTTGCAACGCATCGCCGTCATCGATTTCGACGTCCACTTCGGCGATGGAACGGCGGAGATTCTCCAAGACGATCCGCGCGTGATGTTTTTCAACCTGTTTGAAACCGATATCTTTCCCTTCCCTCAGGCGGAACAATACGCCGGCAATAAAAATATGCTGCATACGCCCCTCAAACCAGGCACAGGCAGCCGTATCTTCCGCACGACCATCCGCGAACAATGGCTGCCCAAGCTCACGGCTTTCCGTCCCGAGTTGGTGTTGCTTTCAGCAGGTTTTGACGGGCACAAACAAGACGAAACAGGCCGTCTGAACCTACATGAAGCCGATTTTGCCTGGCTGACGCACAAAATCGTCCAAGCAACGGCAAGCTGTCAGGGGCGTGTCGTTTCCGTACTGGAAGGCGGCTACACCTTGGAATCCTTGTCCAAATCCGCCGCCGCCCACATCCGCGTATTGGCAAGCTTGAGCAAGGCCGATTACGTCATCGCCTACCAAAAGCATTTGAAGCGCGGTAAAAGTAACAATCCTACTCAATAACGCATTTAAACTATCGACCCAGGCCGTCTGAAAACATATCATCCGTTTCAGACGGCCTTTTTTTTCATTTACAAACTTTAATTTGAGCAAAGACAAACCATTTCCATATTGTCAGTAGTAAAATAACAAACATAAAACATATCAATAAAAACATTTCACACGCCACACCGCTTCCCTTTCCCCAATTGACCGTCTTTTTCAGACGGCCTCCACTTTAAAAAAGGAGCGTTACAATGAAAGCAGCACGTTTTTATAACAAAGGCGACATCCGCATCGAAGACATTCCCGAGCCAACCGTAGCTCCGGGTACTGTCGGCATCAATGTTGCTTGGTGCGGTATCTGCGGTACAGACCTGCATGAATTCATGGAAGGCCCGATTTTCATTCCGCCTTGCGGCCATCCGCACCCAATCTCCGGCGAGTCTGCGCCAGTCACCATGGGTCACGAGTTCTCCGGCGTGGTTTATGCCGTAGGCGAAGGCGTGGACGACATCAAAGTCGGTCAACACGTTGTTGTCGAACCCTACATCATCCGCGACGACGTACCGACCGGCGAAGGCAGCAACTACCACCTCTCCAAAGACATGAACTTCATCGGCTTGGGCGGCTGCGGTGGCGGCTTGTCTGAAAAAATTGCCGTTAAACGCCGTTGGGTACACCCTATTTCCGACAAAATCCCATTGGACCAAGCTGCTTTGATTGAGCCTCTGTCTGTCGGCCACCATGCTTATGTACGCAGTGGCGCGAAAGAAGGCGACGTCGCATTGGTCGGCGGCGCAGGCCCAATCGGTTTGCTGTTGGCTGCCGTACTGAAAGCCAAAGGCATCAAAGTCATCATCACCGAATTGAGCAAAGCGCGTAAAGACAAAGCACGCGAAGCCGGCGTGGCCGACTACATCCTCGACCCATCCGAAGTCGATGTCGTTGAAGAAGTGAAAAAACTGACCAACGGCGAAGGCGTAGACGTTGCATTCGAATGCACCAGCGTCAACAAAGTGCTGGACACCATGGTCGAAGCATGCCGTCCGACTGCGAAAGTCGTCATCGTATCCATTTGGAGCCACCCCGCTACCATCAACGTCCACAGCGTTGTGATGAAAGAGCTGGACGTGCGCGGCACCATCGCCTACTGCAACGACCACGCCGAAACCATCAAATTGGTTGAAGAAGGCAAAATCAACCTTGAGCCTTTCATCACCCAACGCATCAAACTGGACGAATTGATTTCCGAAGGCTTCGAGCGCTTGATCCACAACAATGAATCCGCAGTAAAAATCATTGTTAATCCTAATCTTTAATCCTAAGGCTTAAAGAATAAACAGGCCGTCTGAAACTTTTCAGACGGCCTGTTTACTTGATAAATTCCCGAATGGCCCAATCCTCTGCCAACCATTCACTTATCAAGAGCAAAATCTCATGAATCCAAAATACGCCCCACTCTTTCAAACATACACCCTCAATAACGGCGTAACCATCAAAAACCGCCTTGCCGTCGCCCCCATGACCCATTTCGGTTCACAAACCGACGGTTTAATCAGCGACCAAGAGCGTACCTTCCTCAGCAACCGCGCAGGCGATATGGGCCTGTTTATCACGGCCGCCACTTTGGTTCAAAAAGACGGCAAAGCCTTTCACGGCCAACCTGAAGCCACAGGCGAACACTGCCTCGACAGCCTGAAAGAAACCGCACAAATCCTGCGACAACAAGGCACAAAAGCGATTTTGCAAATCCATCACGGCGGTTCCAAAGCCATTGATGACCTTTTGGACGGTCTCGACAAAATCAGCGCTTCCGCCAACGAAGCCGAACACGCACGCGAAGCGACCGCAGAAGAAGTCGAAGCACTCATCGCCTCTTATGCGCAAGCCGCCGATTTGGCGCTTCGTGCCGGTTTTGACGGCGTGGAAATCCACGGTGCGAACGGCTATTTAATCCAACAGTTTTACTCTGCCCAAAGCAACCGCCGCAACGACCAATGGGGCGGCAGCTTGGAAAACAGAATGCGCTTCCCGCTGGCCGTTGTCGATGCCGTGGTTGCCGTCCGAGAAAAACACCAGCGCGACGATTTCATTATCGGCTACCGCTTCTCCCCCGAAGAGCCGGGCGAAGACGGCTTAACCATGACCGAAACCGGCGCACTGATTGACGCATTGGTACAAAAACCGCTGCAATATCTGCACGTTTCCCTGTGGGAATTTGATAAAAAAATCCGTCGCGGCGGCGATACCGCCCAAACCCGTATGCAGTTTATCCACGAACGCATCAACGGCAAACTGCCGCTTATCGGCGTGGGCAACCTGTTTACCGCCGACCAAATTTTGGCCGCCTATGAAACCGGCTGGGCAGAATTTATCGCCTTGGGCAAAACCGTGATGATTAATCCGCACATCGCCACGCAAATCCGCGAAGGCCGCGAAGCTGAAATCGAAACGCAACTCGACCCGACACGCGCCGACCATTACGGCCTCCCCGACACCTTGTGGGGATTTGCCTCCAGCGGTACGCAATCATGGCTGCCGCCGGTAAAAGGCGCGGAATGGAAACCGATGGATATTTAATCATCGATTCATAGCACAAGGCCGTCTGAAACTTTTCAGACGGCCTTTGGTTTGGTGCAAACATTGAATTATCAAGCATTTTTTTGTACAATTCCGCATCTTTCAATCTATTGCAGGGCGTGTCGCACACGCCCTTATTTTAGCCTGTTTTCCAACACCCATACCCTTCAGGCCGTCTGAAAAAGCGGCCTGAAACTTTTTGCAAAGAAAACCATGTCCCAAGAAATCCTCGACCAAGTGCGCCGCCGCCGCACGTTTGCCATCATCTCCCACCCTGACGCGGGTAAAACCACGCTGACCGAAAAACTGTTGCTGTTTTCAGGCGCGATTCAGAGCGCGGGTACGGTAAAAGGCAAGAAAACCGGCAAATTCGCCACCTCCGACTGGATGGAAATCGAGAAGCAGCGTGGCATTTCCGTGGCATCAAGCGTGATGCAGTTCGACTACAAAGACCATACCGTCAACCTCTTGGACACGCCGGGACACCAAGATTTCTCCGAAGATACCTACCGCGTATTGACCGCCGTCGACAGCGCCTTGATGGTCATCGACGCGGCAAAAGGCGTGGAAGCGCAAACCATCAAACTCTTGAACGTCTGCCGCCTGCGCAATACGCCGATTGTTACGTTCATGAACAAATACGACCGCGAAGTGCGCGATTCGCTGGAACTCTTGGACGAAGTAGAAAACATCCTGCAAATCCGCTGCACGCCCGTAACTTGGCCAATCGGCATGGGCAAAAACTTCAAAGGCGTGTACCACATCCTGAACGACGAAATCTATCTCTTTGAAGCGGGCGGTGAACGCCTGCCGCACGAGTTCGACATCATCAAAGGCATCGACAATCCCGAATTGGAACAACGCTTTCCGTTGGAAATCCAACAGTTGCGCGACGAAATCGAATTGGTGCAGGCGGCTTCCAACGAGTTCAATCTCGACGAATTCCTCGCCGGCGAACTCACGCCCGTGTTCTTCGGTTCGGCAATTAACAACTTCGGTATTCAGGAAATCCTCAATTCATTGATTGAATGGGCGCCTGCGCCGAAACCGCGCGATGCGACCGTACGCATGGTCGAGCCAGATGAGCCGAAGTTTTCCGGATTTATCTTTAAAATCCAAGCCAATATGGACCCGAAACACCGCGACCGCATCGCCTTCTTGCGCGTCTGCTCCGGTAAATTCGAGCGCGGCATGAAGATGAAACATCTGCGCATCAACCGCGAAATCGCCGCCTCCAGCGTGGTAACCTTCATGTCGCACGACCGCGAGCTGGTGGAAGAAGCCTACGCCGGCGACATCATCGGCATCCCGAACCACGGCAACATCCAAATCGGCGACAGCTTCTCCGAAGGCGAACAACTGGCATTTACCGGCATTCCCTTCTTCGCACCCGAACTGTTCCGCAGCGTCCGCATCAAAAATCCGCTGAAAATCAAGCAACTGCAAAAAGGTTTGCAGCAACTCGGCGAAGAAGGCGCGGTACAAGTCTTCAAACCGATGAGCGGCGCAGATTTGATTTTGGGCGCGGTCGGCGTGTTGCAGTTTGAAGTCGTTACCTCGCGGCTGGCCAACGAATACGGCGTAGAAGCCGTGTTCGACAGCGCATCCATCTGGTCGGCGCGCTGGGTATCGTGCGAAGACAAGAAAAAGCTGGCGGAATTTGAAAAAGCTAACGCAGGCAATCTGGCGATAGACGCAGGCGGCAACCTCGCCTACCTTGCGCCTAACCGCGTCAACTTAAACCTGACGCAGGAACGCTGGCCGGACATCGTGTTCCACGAAACGCGCGAGCATTCGGTTAAACTGTAAAACGCAAAGGCCGTCTGAAACTTTCAGACGGCCTTTTTTTCATTCGATATCAACCCAATAAATCCCAAGCAAACTTTCCGATGGTCAGGCACAGCAGCAACATAAACCCATAACGCAGCAGCCTGGTTCCGCCGCGCATTGCCAAGCGCGCGCCGACCACGCCGCCGCACAAATTCGCCACCGCCAACGGTATCGCCCATGCCCACACAACATGGCCTTGCGGAATAAAAAACGTCAGCGCAGCAAGATTGGTGGTCGAATTGATGACCTTTGCCGAGGCGTTAGCCGCTAAAAAATCATAGCCGTAAAAGCGGACGAACACAAAAGCCAGCAGGCTGCCCGTTCCCGGCCCGAACACGCCGTCGTAAAACCCGATTAACGCGCCGAAAAATAAGCCCCATAAAGTTTCGCGGCGCGTCAGCTTTTCAGTGCGCACCGTCTGTCCCAAGTCTTTTTTCAAAAAAGTGTACAGACACATGGCAATCATGATGACCAACATCGTCGGTTTCATGTATTGCACGGGGAAATACACCACCGTTTTCGCGCCCAAATATGAAGCGACAAATGCCAACACCGCGGCAGGCAGCAGCATTTTCCACGGCACGGGGATTCGGCGCAGGTATTGCCCCGTCGCAGTCAGCGTGCCGCAGCAGGAAGCAAATTTATTGACACCCATTACCGAGGCCACAGGTGTAGCGTTTGGCAATAGGTTGAATAATCCGGGAATCTGCAATAGCCCGCCTCCGCCAACCGCCGCATCCATCAGCCCTGCGGCAAAGCCGACCAACACCAGATAATAAAAAAACGAATCTGCAAGCATAATGTCCATCTCTAAAAAGCAAAGCGATTTTGCGCGTATTTGCCTGTCCTGACAACCTACAAGGCCGTCTGAAAAACAAGGAACGATATCCTGTTTTCAGACGGCCTTTCTTTTTAAATTCAACCGCTCAAATTGCGGCTTAAAAATTTTTCCATTAAAATGCCGCCCCTTATCTTTCCTACACACAACACATTTTATGGAACATTCCACCCCGACCAAACGCACAGCCCACGACCGAATGGGCATCTTCGCGCATTTCATTTTTGCCAGCCGCTGGCTGCAACTGCCGATTTATATAGGCTTGATTATCGCCCAAGTCATTTATGCCTGTAAGTTCCTCAAATCCTTGTGGCACTTGGTATCCAATTTCAGCATCATGGATGAAAACACCATCATGATCGCCGTATTGAACCTGATTGATGTTGTGATGATTGCCAACCTGCTGACCATGGTCATTGTCGGCGGCTACGAGACCTTCGTCTCCCGCCTTCACGTTGACGAACATCCCGACCAGCCCGAATGGCTCAGCCATGTCAATGCTTCGGTTTTGAAGGTTAAGCTGTCGATGTCCATCATCAGCATTTCCTCCATCCATCTGCTGCAAACCTTCCTCAACGCCGCCAATCTGTCGGAAAAACAAATCATGTGGCAATGTATTACCCACATCTGCTTCCTGATTTCCGCCCTCGCCATGGCTTTAACGGACAAAATCGTGTACAGCACGACGCATAAAGCGCATTGATAATAAAAGGCAATCAAAAGGCCGTCTGAAATATTTCAGACGGCCTTTTGCTATCTGGCAATGTTTACAGCTTATTGCTTACGCTTGTCCCACCAGGCAAACAAATTGCCCAAAACCGTTCCTGACACAGAGTGCCAAACGCAGGCAACGGCGGCGGCAACGGCAGATTCGGCATTACCGGGGAAAAATTTAGCACTCAAACCGGTGGCAAGTCCGGCATTTTGTACGCCGACTTCGATGGCAAGAGTGCGTTTTTTGGCGGTGTTCATGCCGGTCAGTGCGCCGCTGTAATAGCCGAGGATGTAGCCACCGATGTTGTGGGCAGCGATGGCGAGTACCATAACGAAGGCGGATTCAGCAAAGCGGTGGCCGTGAACGGCAGCAACGCCGCCGACGATGCAGGCAAACGCGACAACGGCAACAGCAGGCATAATCGCGCGCACGTCTTCAAACCAGTGTTTTTTATGCAGCAATATATTGGCGGCAGAACCGATAACCACAGGCAACAAGGTAACGAGCAACATAAATTTGAACATACCCCAGCCGTCCATTTCGACGGTTTGTCCGACCAAATAAGTCATCCACAGCGGCGTCATCACAGGCGCAAGGACGGTGGAGACGGTGGTCATACCGACTGAAAAGGCGACATCGCCTTTAGCCAAAAAACTCATGATATTGGACGAAACACCGCCCGGGCAGGTGCCGACCAAAACCAGACCCAGCGTTAATCCAGGCGAGAGGTCAAAGGCTCTGGCAATACCGATAGCGAGCAGGGGCATAATCGTGTATTGGGCGATGGCGCCGATAAAAATATCGAGCGGACGTTGCGCCAGAATTTGATAATCTTCTTTGCCTAAAGTCATGCCCATACCGAGCATGATGATACCGAGTACAACGACTTGAGTATCGCCTTTTACCCATGAAAACGTAGCAGGTTCGATAAAGGCGATAATGGAGGCAAGGACGATAATCAAGGCGGTGAAGCGGGTCATTTGCCGACTGATAGCGGTCAGAAAGTTCATATTTTACTCCTTTGTATGTTTTTATCATGACAATAATTGCCATAATTTAACACATATTAACTCTTGTGCGCAATGACAGTAACGAAACAGGAAATCCATCATCCAATAATGTTTAAAAACAAACCACACTAACTCCACCCAATATCAACACAAAGGCCATCTGAAACCTTTTCAGACGGCCTTGTTTTATCCGTTCATTATCGATTTATTCGATATTTTGAACCTGTTCGCGCATTTGTTCGATTAAGACTTTCAGTTCAACCGACGCTTGCGTGCATTCGGCGGCGATGGCTTTGCTGCCCAAAGTGTTGGCTTCGCGGTTCAACTCCTGCATCAGGAAATCCAAACGTTTGCCTACGCTGCCCTTGCCTTCGGTAACGATACGGCGTACTTCGGCGATATGGGTGCGCAAACGGCTGAATTCCTCATCCACATCGGATTTTTGGATGAATAAAGCAAATTCCTGTTGCAAGCGGTCGTTGTCGATATTGCCGACGGCTTCTGCCAAACGGGTTTTGACTTTATCCATATGCGCTTGCAGAAGGCTGGGGAACAATTCGTTCAAAGCGTCCACAATCTCTTCCATGCCATCCAGGCGTTGCAGCAGGTGCTCACCCAGTTTTTTGCCTTCGCGTTTGCGGGCGGCTGTAAACTCTTTCAAAGCGCTGGTCAATAAATCTTTAACGCCTTTGGCCAAAGCCTCGGCATCTTCGCCCTGGCCTGCCAAAACGCCGGGGAAACGCAAAACGTCTGCCACGCTCAGCTTGCCGAAATTGTGTTCCTTGCGCCATTCTTTGTTCAAATGCGCCAGTTGGGCAACCAAATCCTGATTGACCTCCAAAGTCTGTCCGCCCGAGGAGGCATCCTGCAGCTGGATGCGGCATTCCAATTTACCGCGCGCCACAGCCGCGGCAATCTGCTCGCGCAACGCGCCTTCCAAATAACGCAATTCTTCCGGCATACGGAATTGAACATCCAAATAACGATGGTTGACCGCGCGGATTTCCAAATTAATCCGCTTGCCTCCGCATTCGCCTGCGGCATTGGCAAAGCCGGTCATGCTGTGGATTTGAATAGTTCGTCTTGTAGCCATGGTTTTACTCCGTTTCCAAATACGAGTGAAAGTATGGACACTATAACACACCCGACCGACGATTTTCAGACGGCCTTTGGTGCCAAATTCCTCTATAATTCAAGGCAACCTATTTTTTATTCCCCCCAAAGGTTCATCATGAGTAACTACACCCGCACCGGCCGCGCCGCCGACAGCCTGCGCGACATCAAAATTACCCCCAATTTCCTCCCCCATGCCGATGGCTCCTGCCTTATTGAGTGCGGCAACACCAAAGTGATTTGCACTGCCTCCATCGACGAAAATGTCCCACCGTTCCTGCGCGGTAAAGAACAAGGCTGGGTAACGGCCGAATACGGTATGTTGCCGGCTTCCACCGCCTCCCGTATGCGCCGCGAGGCCGCCGCGGGCAAACAATCCGGACGCACACAAGAAATCCAACGCTTGATTGGCCGCTCTCTACGCGCCGTCGTCGATATGGAAAAACTCGGCGAACGCCAAATCCTGATTGACTGCGACGTCATCCAAGCCGACGGCGGCACGCGTACCGCCTCCATTACTGGTGCCTACGTTGCCCTGCAAATCGCCGTAGACAAACTCCTTTCAAACGGCCTTATCAGCGAAAACCCCATCCGTGAAGCCGTTGCCGCCGTTTCCGCCGGCGTGGTGGGCGGTGTACCGCTTTTGGACTTGGACTATCCAGAAGATTCAGGCTGCGACAGCGACGTTAACATCATCATGACCGCATCCGGCAAAATCATCGAAATCCAAGGCACAGCCGAAGGCGCACCCTTCAGCATCGAAGAATTGGGCAAACTCATTGCCCTCGCGCATAAAGGCATTGCTGAATTGGTTCAACACCAGCAGGCCGCTCTTTTGGCCCGATAATCAGCAAGGCCGTCTGAAAACTTTCAGACGGCCTTTTTTAACCAAACCCCTTTATGCGTATTTACTCAAAAAAGCGCGTTCTATCCTTGAATTCCATGTAAAAAATAGTAATAATAACCCTTTTTCCAGCAAACCAAGCTGCCCGACAACCCCCACAAGAAAGCACGAAACATGGCGTTAATCGTACATAAATACGGCGGCACATCAGTAGGCTCGCCCGAACGCATCAAAAACGTAGCCAAACGTGTCGCCAAAGCCCGCGCCGAAGGACACGACATCGTAGTCGTCGTATCCGCCATGAGCGGCGAAACCAACCGACTGGTCGCACTGGCGCACGAAATGCAAGAGCATCCCGATCCGCGCGAACTCGACGTCGTTCTCGCTACCGGCGAACAAGTGACCATCGGCCTGCTGGCCATGGCCCTGAAAGACATCGGCGTTGACGCCAAGAGCTACACCGGCTGGCAAGTCGCCCTCCAAACCGACACTTCCCACACCAAAGCCCGCATCGAAAACATCGACGACGAAAGAATGCGTGCCGATTTGGCTGCCGGTAAAGTCGTTATCGTAGCCGGTTTCCAAGGCATCAGCAGCGAAGGCAATATCTCAACCCTCGGCCGTGGCGGTTCGGATACCTCCGCCGTTGCCATCGCCGCAGCCCTCAAAGCCGACGAATGCCAAATTTATACCGACGTAGACGGCGTTTACACCACCGACCCGCGCGTCGTACCCGAAGCACGCCGCATGGACACGATCACATTCGAAGAAATGATCGAATTGGCCAGCCTCGGCTCAAAAGTTTTACAAATCCGCTCCGTAGAATTCGCCGGAAAATACAAAGTGCGCCTGCGCGTACTCAGCAGCCTGCAAGATGGCGGCAACGGCACCCTGATTACCTTTGAAGAGGACGACAACATGGAAAGAGCAGCCGTAACCGGTATCGCATTCGACAAAAACCAAGCACGCATCAACGTACGCGGCGTACCTGACAAACCCGGCGTTGCCTACCAAATCCTCGGCGCAGTTGCCGATGCCAACATCGAAGTCGACATGATCATCCAAAATGTTGGCAGCGAAGGCACAACAGACTTCTCCTTCACCGTTCCACGCGGAGACTACAAACAAACCATCGAACTCCTGCAACAACGCCAAGACAGCATCGGCGCCGCCTACATCGACGGCGACGACACCGTATGCAAAGTCTCCGCAGTCGGCTTGGGCATGCGTTCACACGTCGGCGTAGCCGCCAAAATCTTCCGCACCCTCGCAGAAGAAGGCATCAACATCCAAATGATTTCAACTTCCGAAATCAAAGTATCCGTCCTGATTGACGAAAAATACATGGAACTGGCTACCCGCGTTCTGCACAAAGCATTCGACTTAGGCAACTAATTCCAACCAGTCAAAAAGGCCTTCTGAAACTTTATTGTTTCAGAAGGCCTTTTTTATTTCCATTACATAAATCAACAACATCTTAATAAAAAAAATCAACTTTAGCTCAAAACAGTGTAGCCTGGCTTATTATTACCCTTGTTAATTTCATTATATATTCAATATTTTACAACCATCCACCTTCGCCGTTTAATTCCAAAAACATACCACTTAACCTAATTTGAGAAAAATAAACAAATCTGTAATAAAATAGGACAAAAGTACAAACAATTATCTACGCTCATCAATAAAAACAAATTTCCCCCAATTTTCTCCTAACTTAAGAAGGAATCCTAATATGAACGTATTAAACAAATTCGGTATGCTGATCTTGACCGCTTCCCTGCTGGCAGCCTGCGGCGACTCCGGTAATAAAGGCAGCAGCGACAAACCGGCAGAACAAGTTGCTCAAAGCGAATCTAGCTCTGCCAACAAATACGAAAAAGCTCTGAGCGAATTCCCGGAAGCAGATCCTAAACTGGCCGAACCTATCGTCATTTCCGATAAAAAATCTCCAGACGGTCTTGCCGAATTGCAAAAATTCATTCACTTCACCACTGGTGAAGAAGCTCAAAAAATTACTCAGCTAGGCCTAGAATTGCAAAACTTGGCTAACCAAAATAAAGAAAAAGAAGCTTTGGAGCAGATGAACAAACTGACTGCCGCACTGGAACAATTCCATCAGAGCGCAGCTGCCCTCGACATCAAAGATCCTGAAATCAAAGCAGTTCTGGATCGTGCATTACAAGTCAGCAGTGCTGCCAACAACATGATGATTTATGCAGGCAAACATGCTTCTGAGCTGACTATCAACGGCAAAGATAAAGATTCGCTCAAATTTGCCAATGATTTCCAAGAAAAATCTCAAAAATTGCAAGAAACCCTACGTGCAGCCAATCAAGAAGTACAAAAAGCTGCCGAAGCTTTAGGCAAAAAATACTCCCAATAAGCCTATTGTTTCCGATAAATATCGGTGGTATCGGCAACATCGATACCACCTTTCCAAACCCTAAGTCAGGTTGAACACAATGAATAATCTAAACCCTTCACTCCCCTGCCCACACTGCCATGCCCCGATCCAAGGCGGATTGGTTAAAGGTTTGGCCGCAGTCAAAGAATGTCCTTCCTGCCATAAAAAAGTCAAATTCAAAAAACCGCCTGTTGGCGAATATTTCAAAGCTTTGCTGAAACCTTTCGCTATTTTTGTAGTAGTTGTCTGCATCGTAGCGGCAATACTGATCAGCCTGTTTGGTACATTCCCCCAATATATCAGTATGGCATTAGTTATCGGCTTTTTCGTCTACTACATTATCCCGATTCAAAACAAACTTTCATCTTTTGAAAAAGACGAATAAACATATACTTTGCCCATCCAACCCACTTTTCCGGATGGGCAATACTTTATACGGCCCAATAAAAAATAATGAAATCGTCCCCATTTTTTTGTCCGCATTGCTCCAATCCGATTCGAGGTAGTGCATTCAAAGGACTGAAAAGCATTAAAGAATGCCCGACCTGCCACAAAAAAGTCCGCTATAAGCAGCCAACTGCAAAAGAAATCCGCCAAGCGACATGGAAAAAGAGCATTATTTCCTTGCCCTGCTGACCTTATACCTTGCCTTTCTGATTGCACTATTTCGCGCAGATATTCCTTTTACGTATCTCATCCTTCCTATCATGCTCTATTTGGTTGCAGTCTTCCAGCCTGCCATTATCAAGCATTCTTCATTTGAGAAAGACGAATAGCCTGCTTTCAGACGGCCATCGCCTTCGATAACAAGGTTTGGCCAATACCGATTTTAATCCTTATCCCCGATATCCCCTCCAAGGCTTTTATTACATGAAACGTCCAGTCCCTGTTACCATCGCCACCGTTCTCTATTTCATCATAACTGCCCTTACTTGCTTTACTACGGTTGCTCTTGCGATTTATTCGGGCGATTTACTGATAGAGGTTGCAGCCTTGGCATTCCCTTTCCTGCCTTGGTGGCTGTCTATGCCCCTATACTTCATCCTCCTTTCCTTACCGGTATTTATTGCTGTCGGCCTGCTTTCAGGCAACCGTTCTGCCCGTTGGCTGGCTATTGTGCTAGCGGCCTCTTCGCTAATCATGGTGTATAGCGATATGGCGAGCTATAGTTCTCAACAAATCATTATTCAATCCATTCTCCACCCTGTTTTGCTGCTCCTCATCTTCAATCCGGTATCCAACCGCTATTTCGCCAATGCGGCCTCAAAAACCGAATCCTAAACCATCGGATTTTGACTTCAAAAAAACTTAAGGCCGTCTGAAACCCTTGCCCTTACGCAAATCTTTTTCAGACGGCCTAAAATAGAATGGCCTTTTCAGACTGTCTTTTCCTAAGGCAGCCCTTCATACAAGCAATAATGCGTTTCCCTTAGCAGCTTTAAATACCAAACTGTAAGCAAACAAACCCATGAAATCAGTTTTTCCTATTTTCTTTATCCTGCTCAACTTATTCTTCATCCTCTATTTGCGACGCAAGCTATCTATATGGATTCGTTTGGCACTTTACTTGTCTATCGGTGGACTGTTTTATTTATGGATGTCCAACAAATCTGCCCTAACCTCCCTATTTGCACACACCCTGTCATTACAGCCATTCGACGTATTTCATGAGACAATCGGTTTTTCATTATCGGTTACAGTCTTCCTCAATCTGTTTGACTTGCTTGCCGTACCTTCGATTGTCCGTTTCCCCAACTTAATCCTCAAAAATCCCCAACACCACCATCAGTCTGTTCAATGGTATCTTGCCAATACTTCCCTTTTTGAACGCTTTTTCCACTATTTCTACGCTTTCTGCTGTTGCCTCATATTTTATGGCATATGGCATGAAGCCTTCCGATAATCAATCTAAAAAACAAAGGGACATCATCAAAATGTCCCTTTGTTTATATTCAGACGGCCTTGAATATCTTCAAAACTCAATCCTTTCCTTCTCTCGAAAAATGCTCAATCTCAAATCCGCTCTGACGATAAGCTCGGAAACGGTCTCGGGCTTCGGCCAAATCTTCTAAGCTGTTGCCCACAATTTCAAGGATACGGTTTGGAATGGCCGGGGCTTGGCTCCAGAAATCGGCAGACAGGTTTAAAACCGTGCAATCTTTCGGAATATTCGGCAGTGCATTTCCAAACGCAAGCAATACCGGCGTTTCAGACGGCATGGGGTCGGTAGGCAGCCAGACTTCATGCGGAATAAAGCTTTCGGGAATCTGCTGCCACAAATCAATGTCGAGTTGCTGCACTGCCGCGGCAGAATCCGACCACACCAAAATCTGCCCGCCATCGCGTATAGCGCGCGCAATCAGGCGGCAGGCAAAGGCGGCCGGTCGGGCGACGTGTGTATAAAAAGTGGCTTTAGGCATGGCGTATTCTTTCGTTTAGGCAATGGATTTGCCGTTTTCAGACGGCCTTTTTGGTTTTCAACAATCTCAAGGCATTGCCCAACACCAGCAGCGAGCTGAAACTCATGCCGAGCGCGGCGATCCAAGGGGTCACGTAACCAAATACGGCCAGCGGAACGGCAACCAGATTGTATGCGCTCGCCCAAGTCAGGTTTTGGCGGATGATTTGATGGGTGCGGCGTGCCTGTTCCATCATCACGGGCAAAACATTCAAATCGTCATTGAGCAAAACCACATCGGCACCGTCTCGCGCCACATCGGCACTCGTGGCCACGGCGGCCGACACGTCGGCTTGGGCGAGGACGGGGGCGTCGTTGATACCGTCGCCGATCATCATAACTTTACGCCCTTGTTTTTGCAGATTTTCCACATAGGCCAACTTGTCTTCAGGCGTGGCTTCGGCACGATAGGCATCCAAGCCTAGCTCTTGCGCAACTTGGGCGACGGCAGCCTGTCGGTCGCCGCTTAAAAGGTGCAGACGGATGCCGTGCTGTTTCAGGTTTTGCAACATTTCGGCGGCGCTGTCTTTGATTTGGTCTTCCAGCAAAAAGGCCGTCTGAAAACCTCTTTGATTGCCCAAGAAAATAATGCCGCCCGTGTGGTCGATATGGGCAAATGTTTCGGGCAGATTACCGGCGATTTCCGAAACAAACGCTGCTTTGCCCAAAGCCCAAACTTGGGTTTCGCCATCCAATTCGATTTGCGCGCTGACACCGTGTCCAATGCGGTTGACCCGTTGCTGCACTTTCACATCAAGCGCGGATACAGGGCCGTCTGAAAGCATATGGTTCAAAATGGCACGGGCGATGGGGTGTTCGGATTGCTGCTCCAATGCTTGGGCAACGGCAAGGGCTTGGGCTTCGTTCGGACGGCCTGCGGACAACATCCGGCTGACGGAAAGCTGCCCTTTGGTCAGCGTACCGGTTTTGTCGAACACGACATCGTCAATTTGGGCAAGGGTTTCCAAACTTTGTTTGCCGCTGATGAGAATGCCGTCTTTGGCCAGCGCACCGGTCGAAGCGGCCAGCGCGGTCGGAGTCGCGAGCGACAAGGCGCACGGGCAGGTAATGACCAGCAGGGCGACGGTAATCCACAAGGCGGTGTGCGCGTCGGCATACCAAGCCCAGCCGATAAAAACGGGAATAGCAAGCAAGAGTTCGCCAAACACAAAACTGGACGCGTATTTTTCGGCCAACTCGGCGGCACGCGGTTTTTGCGCCAGCGCACGGTCGAGCAGTTTGACGATATGGGACAGGCGCGTGTTGCCGCCGGTATGGTCGGTGCGGATGATTAAAGGGCTGCTGGTGTTGAGCGTGCCGGCGGTTACTTTTTCAGACGGCCTTTTCACGATAGGCAAACTTTCACCGGTCAACATGGCTTCGTTGACTTCGCTCTCGCCGGACAAAACCGTACCGTCCACCGGAATGACTTCGCCGGGCTTCACAACAATCGTATCGCCGATATTGAGGCGGACGACTGCGGCTTCCTCGATGGCTTCGCTTTCCGGATAAGCCGGCAAACGGTGGCAAAATGCCGGAACCAGTTTGACCAACCGCTCCGCCGCATCGCCTGCTTTGCGTCGGGCAATCTGTTCCATAAAACGCCCGCCCAACAGGAAAAACAGCAGCATGGCGATGGATTCAAAATACATGCCTTGCCCTGCGTTGGTGGCCAGGCTGTAAATACCGGCGATAAAGGTCATCACAATGGCAATGGCAATCGGCGTATCCATGCCGACACGGCGGTTTTTCCAGTCGCGCCATGCGCCGCGGTAAAACGGCAACGCGCTGTAAAACACAACGGGCAACACCATCAAAAAGCCGCCCCAATGCAGGATTTCCAAATAAAGCGGCTCGATGTCGCCGCCGTAAAAATAAGTCGGCAGGGCAAACATCATCGTCTGCATCATGCCCAGACCGGCCACGGCCAATCTGACGATAAACTGCTTGCGCTCTTTCTGCGCCTGCGCTTCGATTTTTTGTGCATCATAAGGCGCGGCGGTATAACCGGTTTGGCGGATTTTCAGCAAAATATCCGACAATTCGATGTGGGCGCTGTCCCACACCACGCGGCAGCGGTGGGTACTGTAATTCAAATCCACACGCACCACGCCCTTCATGCGCAACAACTGCTGCTCAATCAGCCACACACACGCGGCGCAGGTAATGCCGCCCAGCATCAACACCGCCTCGCGTTCATCCCCAACGCCTACCTCGACAAAATCCGCCTGCACTTCAGGCAAATCGTACAGCTTTAATTGCGACAACACTTCCGGCGGCGGCAATTCGGATTTTTCCGCGTCGGCGGTACGCTGTTTGTAATAATTGCCCAAACCGGCATCAATAATGCTCTGCGCCACTGCTTGGCAGCCGGCGCAGCAGGTTTCGTGTTCTTCGTCTTCAAAACGAACCGTCAGATGCAGATGCTCGGGGACTTCAAGTCCGCAATGAAAGCAGTTTTTTTGGGAGTGTGTGGGAGATGTCATCATGTGTTCGATTTATTTTTCAGACGGCCTGAAACAACCGTCCCTGGGTGTTACATTTTAGCAAAAAGCGTTTTTCCGCCTCTTTTCATTCAATTTTGAATTAACAGGCTGTCGGATTTTATAAAAAATATGGAAAACAAAGTATTGACCGTTCATCAAACGATGAACGGTAATATATAAATACCGTTTATCTTTAAAAACTTCCGATTATTTTAATGTAAAAATGGAACTTTTTTAAAAATCCCGATACATTCTTTGTTGACCTCAATCCATTTAAGCAGCATACTTTAGGCATTCCGCGAAGACGGAAATCAAAAAACACACATTTACTTATAAAACTAACTTATTGGGAAACCTCACCATGATTGATCGCCTTATGCCTATTTTTGCCGTTATCGGCATTTTGTCCAGCACCGTATACCTGAGCCTCGCCGCTTGGATGCTTTACGAAAGCGTGTTCAAAAAGAAAAGCCCTCTGTCGGCATAATCCTCAGATTTAGAATTTTACGGTAAGGCCGTCTGAAGATTCAGACGGCCTTGTTTCATTCCATACTATCAAGCATTCGGCTGTACGGCCAATTCAATCATCGCTTCGCGCAAACCGTCCAAGCCCAAACTTTCGGCAACGGAAACATTCACGCCGACTGCCTGTCCGGAATTGTCGCGCAAAATGCCTGCTTCACGCATACCCGACGGCAGTAAATCGATTTTGTTGTACACCACCAATTGCGGAATTTCATGCGCGCCGATTTCTTCTAAGACGTCGTTGACATCATCCATCTGCCGTTCAAAATCGGGATTGGACGCATCAACGACGTGCAGCAGCACATCCGCCATCGCCGTCTCTTCCAAAGTAGCGGAAAACGCCGACACCAGCTTGTGCGGCAAATCGCGGACGAAGCCGACGGTATCGGTCAAAATCACGCTCGCCTCGTGCGACAGAAAAAGCCGGCGTGCAGTGGTATCCAAGGTGGCGAACAACTGGTCTTTCGCCAATACGTCTGCTTTAGTCAAACGGTTAAACAGGCTGGATTTTCCGGCATTGGTATAGCCGACGATGGCAAAGGTTTTCAGACGGCCGCTCATGCGCGATTTGCGGCGCGTGGCACGTTGTTTGCGGACATCGGTAAGCTGTTTTTTCAATGCCGTAATTTTTTGTCCGATTAAACGGCGGTCGGTTTCCAACTGGGTTTCGCCCGGCCCTTTCAAGCCGATACCGCCCTTCTGACTTTGCAGGTGTCCATAACCGCGCACCAGCCGTCCGCTCAAGTGGTTCAACTGAGCCAGCTCTACCTGCAACTTACCTTCCTGCGATTGGGCGCGTTTGGCAAAAATCGCCAAAATCAAACCCACTCTGTCGAGGACACGGCATTGAAGCTCTTTTTCCAGATTACGCTCTTGTGTCGGCGTGAGTTCGTGGTTGAACACAACCAGCCCGACATCATACTGCTTAACCGCTGCCGCCAATTCTTCCGCCTTGCCCGTACCGACAAACAAAGCCGGATGCGGTTTGTCGCGGCGTGAAGTTTCGATAGAAACCAAATCGCCGCCGGCCGCGCCCACCAATTCTGCCGCTTCGGTCAAGGCCGTCTGAAAGCCGCGCTCGCGCGTTTCGTTTGCGCCGGAATAGTCCGCCGTCAACATCACGCCGACCAAGAGGACGCGTTCGGGCTTTTCCAAAGATTTATCGACGGAAAACAGATTGCGCTTGCTCAAAAAATTTCCTTTCAGACGGCCTGACAGCTGGGTCAAAGTCCTGATTAACGGTTTTTCAAAATATCGGCAAAATATTCGGTTACTTCCGCCAAACGTCCGCCCTGCACGGCATAAGGCTGCATGACGGCCACCAGCTGCTCCAACACTTCGCGCGTTTCGGTTTGCGCGTGTTCGCGGTAGAGCCACATATTTTGCATGGTCACCGTGGTCAATGCCTCGCGCACATTCAGCAAGAGCAAGTGACGGCAAGACTCATAGCCTTGACGCAAATCGCCGGCCGCATAGGCGGTAACCGACAATTCATAGTCGATGTCCAAATGATAAACATTGTTTTGGACAAAAAGAATATCGTCTGTCGGGAACGGAATGCGTTTCGCCATCAGGCCGATTGCATGGGAAATACGGTATTTCCCTTCCTGACGCAGCATGGTTTGCGCAAGATAGAGACACTCGGCACGGCGCGGGTTGTAATCGTAGCCTGCCAGCCAAGTCGCCAAGGCTTCATCGCGTTTGCCCATTAATTTGTAGCACTCGCCCAGCTGTTGGTAAGAAACCGACACTTCCTCGATCCAACCGCCCAACTCGATGCGTTTTTTAAACCATTCGCTCGCACGCTCGGGCATATCAGAATCCCAATAAGAACGCGCCGCATAAAAGGCGTAACGCGGTTTCAGGTCTTCATCTTCAGGGCTGTAAAACGCTTTCTCCAAAGAAACGGCGTCAAGCAGGTATTTGTTCGCCATATTGCTGCGCGCGCCGAAACGGCCGCTGAGTACCGTATAGTCGCCATGAAGCGTGGCTTCGCTGGTATCTTGTTTGTCGGTTTCGATAAACTCGTGCAACACGCCGCGCCAGTAGAATGTACCGTCATTGCGCAACAACAGCGGACGGTAATAAACCACGCTGCCCATGGCATTTCGCATGCGGAGACGGTAACGGTCGGCGGTCAGTTCGGGTAATTCCAATTTACCTTCAAAGCGGTCGTCTGCATCAAAAATCAACACGTAATCGGTTTTGCCTTTTGCGTGTTTCAACGCCTGATTGCGGTTGTATGCAAAATTTTGCCAACCATCATGATGAATCTCGCCTGCGATGCCCTTTGCATCGAAAAAGCGGCGGATCACGCCGACGGTATCATCGGTCGAGCCGGTGTCGCTGATGACGTAGTAGTCAAGTTTGATGTGGTCGGTGATGTTGGCCAGTGTTTCTTCGATGATTGCCGCTTCGTTTTTGACAATCATATTCAAGCAGATGGTTTGGGACATTTTCAATAGCCGCATTGGTTTGGAAAGGTATTATTTTACTTTAGCATTTTGTTTTTTGCACACAAAATACTCAGGCCGTCTGAAGATTGCCTTTCAGACGGCCTGAAGTTTATTTTGCCTTATCTTTTTTCCTGACGGCGTATCAGATACACCGCCAACAGTGCAAACAAAACCGTCGGCAATGCGCCTGCCAAAAACGGCGGCACGCCGTACAACTGGCTGGTAAAGCCGAAGAGCCGTCCGGCAAAGTGGAACAGCAAACCGAGACAGATACCGCCGAAAAGTTTCAAGCCCATATTGCCGTGACGCGTGGTTTGCGGGGTAAAGGCGAAGGCAACAAGCGCCATCACCCATGCGGCAACGGGATACACCAGCTTGCGCCACCATGCGATGGCATAGACTTGGGTATTTTGGTTGTTTTTTTCCAGATGGTCGATGTAGGTGGTCAATTCACCGACAGACATTTGGTCAGGCTTGACGAGCAATACATCCATCAGGTTGCGTTTGACGGAAATCGGCCAGTTTTCTTCGACAGCAGTAGAAACCTCGACTTTATCTTCGCCCAATATGCTGCGGCGGATATTTTTCAGCTGCCAGCTGCCATCTGGATTCAAAACCGCTGATTCGGCTTCCGCGGCTTGGGTCAGTTCGTTTTTATCGTTGCGCTGCCAAATTTTGATGCCTAAAAGCGTATGGTCGGGCAACATTTCGCGCACGTTGATGATGCTGTTTTTTTCTTTCAACCAAAGGCCGGTATTGCCGGTACTGATTTTGCCGTTGATGGCGGCGGCTTTGATGTTTTCGGCTTTTTGGCTCAGAGTGGGGGTAACCCATTCGCCAAGAGCGACGGTGGCAATGGCGAAAATCAAACCGAACTGCGACAAAATCAACAGCAGCTTTTTGGTGCTCATGCCGCTGGCTTTGATAACGGTCAGCTCACTGCCTGAAGCCAGTTGGCTGAGGGAAATCAGGCCGCCGATCAAAACAGCGAGCGGCATCAGTTCATATGCGCGCGCAGGCATCTGCATTAAAACATACTGCCCCAATTTTGCACCGTTATAGCTGCCTTTTCCAAGATCGCCGACTTCGTTGATGATTTCAAAAAAGCTGTACAAAGCGAGAAAGGCAAGGAGGGCGTAAACCGCCATAACCGCCATTTGACGGATGATGTAACGTGAAATCAGGTTCATTTTCCGCCTTTCAATGTCAGACTTTTGGCAACCGCCTGCCAGAAGGGTTGGCTAGGCATACTGCGCACACGCAGCAGGACGACGGCAATCACAAACATGATGATGTGCATAGGCAGCAGTCCGAGCCAAAAATGGATTTTGCCGTCTTCCACAGCATTGCGCAGAAAGGTCAGCCCGTTTTGGTAAACCAAAAACAAACCGATGGCAATCAAGATATTGTAGGTGTGGCCGCTGCGCGGATTGAAATAGGAAAGCGGCACGGCAAGCAGGCACAGCAACAAAACGCTGACGGTCAAGGAAATACGCCACATCAATTCCGCTTGGTGTTGGGGATTGCTGCTGCCAATCAGTTGGGCGGTCGGAATGGTTCGGCGGTGTGAAACAGGGTCGATAAGTTTGGGCGTGGTGCTGATAATCAGGCTGAGGTGTTGGAAAGAAACGCGGTTGTAATCGGCTTTGCCGGGCGTACCGCTATAACGGTAGCCGTCGCGCAATTCAAGCGTGCGTTTGTTGTCGGTCAGCGAAAAATTGCCTTCTTTGGCAAAAACGATGTTGTCGTTGCCGTTTTTGTCCTGCTCGCGCAGGAACAGGTTTTTCATGATGCCTGATTCGGTATCGAAGGTTTCGACAAAATAAACCCTGCCGTTGCGCTTGCCCAAGTTATTGAACTCGCCGGCTTCCACCAAAGACAACTCCTGCTTCTGCTTCAAAATTTCGGCATATTCGCGGCTGCGCAACTCTGCCCACGGCATTACCCAAAGCTGCATGACGGCAATCAAAATGGCAAACGGCACGGCAAACTGCATGACCGGGCGTATCCATTGTTTCAATGCCAATCCGCAAGAGAGCCAAACCGACATCTCGCTGTCGCGCCAGTAGCGGGTCAATACGGTCAATGTACTGATAAATGCGGTCAACACCAGCAAAAGCGGCGTCATGCCGATTACCCAGAAGCCGACTAAGGCCAACACGGCATCGATGGCGACACGCCCGTCGGCTGCGCGGCCAAGCAGGTTGATAGCCTGCGTGGACACCAATACCGCCAAGAGGACGACAAAGATGCCGACGGCGGTAAAGGAAAGTTCTTTAATAAAGTTTCTTTGGTAAATCATAAGATTGAGCGTGGTATACGGTTTATGGGAAACCTATATTTATTAATAAGGCTTCAGACGGCATGACACAAATGGAGTACAATGATTTTCATCTGTTCGGACGGTTGGTCACAGGCCGTCTGAACAACCGACAACCGTTCCAATCAGGAGAATAAACGTGAAATTTAGCACAAAAGCCGAAACTTTGCAGGCTCAACAGGCAGGTGCGCAATTATTTGTCTGCGCCGAAGCATCGCAACTGAGCAACCCGACTGCCCTCGCCCTCTTCGCATCCCTTGAAGAAGGTCAAAATTTCGCCGACACCAAAATCCCGACGGACAACGGTTTACAAGCCATTGCCGTCGCCCGCCTCGAAAAAACCGACCGCGCCGCATTAAACAAAGCCGCAGCCGAAGTCGCCAAATGGGCGCAAAATCAAGAAACGGTCAATGTGGCCGTTCACGCCTTTGAAGAAGCGCAAGCCGCCGCCGTTACCGAAGCGTTTGCGATTGCGTTCGGCAATGCCGCCTACCGTTTCGATCGCTATAAAAAAGAAGCCAAACCGGCCAAATTTGCAGAAGCCGTGTTCCACAGCGTACACGAAGCCGCCGTCAAAGAAGCCCTGCGCGTTGCCGAAGCGCAAGTTTACGGACAAAGCCTCTGCCGCGACTTGGGCAATGCCGCACCAAACGAATGTACGCCTGAATTCCTCGCACGTACCGCCAAAGCCGAAGCCGAAAAATTGGGCGCACACGCTAAAATCATCGAAAAAGACTACATCAAAGAAAACATGGGTTCGTTCTGGTCTGTTGCCAAAGGCAGCGTTGAGGATCCATATTTGGTCGAACTAAGCTATTTCGGTGCGGCCGACAAAGAAGCCGCGCCTGTGGTATTGGTCGGCAAAGGCATTACTTTCGACACCGGCGGCATTTCCCTCAAACCCGGCCTGAACATGGACGAAATGAAGTTTGACATGTGCGGCGCGGCAACCGTCATCAGCACCTTCTGCGCCGCCGTCAAACTGCAACTGCCGATCAACCTGATTGCCATCGTCGCCACTTGTGAAAACATGCCTTCCGGCGCAGCCAACAAACCGGGCGACGTCGTGAAAAGCATGAAAGGCTTGACCATCGAAGTGTTGAACACCGATGCCGAAGGCCGTCTGATTTTATGTGATGCGCTCACTTACGCCGAACAATTCAAACCCAAAGCCGTCATCGACGTCGCCACCCTGACCGGCGCGTGCATTATCGCCTTGGGTCATGACGTCAGCGGCGTGATGGGCAACAATCAAGATTTGGTCGACAGCCTGCTGGCCGCTTCCCGCAACGTGGACGACAAAGCATGGCAACTGCCGCTCTTTGAGACCTACAAAGACCAGCTCAAATCCAACTTTGCCGACATTCCAAACATCGGTACGCCAGGTGCAGGCACGATTACCGCCGCAACATTCCTGTCCTACTTTACCGAAGACTATCCATGGGCACACCTCGACATTGCGGGTACCGCATGGAAATCCGGCGGTGAAAAAGGTGCAACCGGCCGCCCTGTTCCTTTATTGTTGAACTATCTGCGCAATGTGAAATAAATCTTGGGGGAAGCCTGCGGGGTTACACATTTCAACCCCGCAGGCCGTCTGAAAACGGAATCCGCATTATCTGACTCAACCTGACAAACGGAGAACCACCATGAAACCACTATTTGCCGCATTATCTGTTGCCCTTCTGCTCGGCACATCTCTAAATGCTCAAGCCACCGAACAAACTACCCCCACCAACCGCAACATCCAAGTGTACAAAAAAGCCGACTTAACTGAATGGAACCGCGAAAACGCAGCCGGAGGCCAAGGCCCCTTGCTCGGCAGCTTTGCCTTCACGCGCCATCAAACCGCCGACCAAGACGCATTCAAAGAAATCGGCTGGCTCACTCTTCCGCCTGGCGCTTCTATCGGCCAACACAAACATACCGGCAATGAAGATGTTTACATCATCGTATCCGGCAAAGGCCTGTTTACCGACAGCGAAGGCAAACAAACCGAAGTCGGCGCCGGCGACATTACCATCGCCCGCCCCGGCCAGTCCCACGCACTCAAAAATATCGGCAAAAAGCCGTTAGTATTCCTTGATCTGATTGCCGAGACCGCTGGCGCTAAAGCCGCTGAGACCAAGTAATGCTTTCAATGAAAGCAAACAATCTGCCATGACTTTCTGCCTTACCCAAACCAGGCAGCAGAGAGATTGTTCCGTTTTCATTTAAACCTACATACAAGCTAAAGGCCGTCTGAAAACCACGCTTCGTTTTCAGACGGCCTTTTTTCTCAAAAATCTTATTATATAAACAATGAAATGTTATATAATAACAGCCTTTCAAAATATGATGAGAAACTAAAATGACACAAACCACACTCAAACCCATTGTTTTATCTATTCTTTTAATCAGCACCCCCATCCTCTCCCAAGCGCATGAAACCGAGCAGTCGGTGGACTTGGACGAGGTTACCGTCGTCGGCAAAAGCCGTCCGCGCGCCACTTCGGGGCTGTTGCACACTTCGACCGCCTCCGACAAAATCATCTCCGGCGATACCTTGCGCCAAAAAGCCGTCAACTTGGGCGATGCTTTAGACGGCGTACCGGGCATTCATGCCTCGCAATACGGCGGCGGCGCGTCTGCTCCCGTTATTCGCGGTCAAACAGGCAGACGGATTAAAGTGCTGAACCATCACGGCGAAACGGGCGATATGGCGGACTTCTCGCCCGACCATGCCTTGATGGTGGACAGTGCCTTGTCGCAACAGGTCGAAATCCTGCGCGGCCCGGTTACGCTCTTGTACAGCTCGGGCAATGTAGCCGGTTTGGTCGATGTTGCCGATGGCAAAATCCCCGAAAAAATGCCTGAAAACGGCGTATCGGGCGAAGCCGGGTTGCGTTTGAGCAGCGGCAATTTGGAAAAACTGACATCCGCAGGCATCAATATCGGCTTGGGCAACAACTTCGTGCTGCATACCGAAGGCTTGTACCGCAAATCGGGCGATTACGCCGTACCGCGCTATCAAAAAGAAGAAGGCCGTCTGAAACGACTGCCCGACAGCCATGCCGATTCAAAAACAGGCAGCATCGGCCTGTCTTGGGTTGGGGATAAAGGTTTCCTCGGCGTGGCATACAGCGACCGTCGCGACCGCTACGGCCTGCCTGCCCACAGCCATCTCTACGACGACTGCCACGCCGACATCATCTGGCAAAAGAGCTTGATTAACAAACGCTATTTGCAGCTTTATCCGCACCTGTTGACCGAAGAAGACGTCGATTACGACAATCCGGGCTTGAGCTGCGGCTTCCACGACGACGATGATTCACACGCCCATGCCCACAACGGCAAACCTTGGATAGACCTGCGCAACAAACGCTACGAACTCCGCGCCGAATGGAAGCAGCCGCTCCCCGGTTTTGAAGCCCTACGCGTACATCTGAACCGCAACGACTACCACCACGACGAAAAAGCAGGCGATGCAGTAGAAAATTTCTTCAAAAACAAAACACACAACGCCCGTATCGAGTTACGCCACCAACCCATAGGCCGTCTGAAAGGCAGCTGGGGCGTGCAATATTTGGGACAAAAATCCAGCGCGCTTTCCGCCATTCCCGAAACTGTCCAACAACCGATGCTGATTGACAACAATGTGCGCCATTACAGCTTTTTCGGTGTAGAACAGGCAAACTGGGACAACTTCACGCTTGAAGGCGGCGTACGCGTGGAAAAACAAAAAGCTTCCATCCAGTACGACAAAGCATTGATTGATCGGGAAAACTACTACAACCAGCCCCTGCCCGACCTCGGCGCGCACCGCCAAACCGCCCGCTCGTTCGCACTTTCGGGCAACTGGTATTTCACGCCACACCACAAACTCAGCCTGACCGCCTCCCATCAGGAACGCCTGCCGTCAACGCAAGAGCTGTACGCACACGGCAAACACGTTGCCACCAACACCTTTGAAGTCGGCAACAAACACCTCAACAAAGAGCGTTCCAACAACATCGAAATCGCGCTGGGCTATGAAGGCGACCGCTGGCAATACAATCTGGCACTCTACCGCAACCGCTTCGGCAACTACATTTACGCCCAAACCTTAAACGACGGACGCGGCCCCAAATCCATCGAAGACGACAGCGAAATGAAGCTCGTGCGCTACAACCAATCCGGCGCGGACTTCTACGGCGCGGAAGGCGAAATCTACTTCAAGCCCACGCCGCGCTACCGTATCGGCGTTTCCGGCGACTATGTACGAGGCCGTCTGAAAAACCTGCCATCCCTGCCCGGCAGGGAAGATGCCTACGGCAACCGTCCTTTCATCGCACAGGACGACCAAAACGCCCCTCGTGTTCCGGCTGCGCGCCTCGGCGTCCACCTGAAAGCCGCGCTGACCGACCGCATCGATGCCAATTTGGACTACTACCGTGTGTTCGCCCAAAACAAACTCGCCCGCTACGAAACGCGCACGCCCGGACACCATATGCTCAACCTCGGCGCAAACTACCGCCGCAATACGCGCTATGGCGAGTGGAATTGGTATGTCAAAGCCGACAACCTGCTCAACCAATCCGTTTACGCCCACAGTAGCTTCCTCTCCGATACGCCTCAAATGGGCCGCAGCTTTACCGGCGGCGTGAACGTGAAATTTTAAAATCGGACAGGCAAACAAAAAAGGTTTTCAGACGGCCGTCTGAAAACCTTTTTTCTTATTTTAACCAATCATTAAACCTAATGATGCCATTTTATTAGTACTCAAACATAAAACAACCATTATTTTTGAGAAATAAATAAAAGAGTTATACAAGAAAAGCTACATATCACAATATTCCTCAACTATTTTAAAGATCAATTGATATTATAAATATATGCCCTTTTCCACACTTTCCTTAACCAACTCTTCAGTCAGTTTCCATAACTCTTTAGATTCACCTTTTATAAATTTTTTCTTTTCTAATACCATATCTGAACTAATATTATCTGGATTATAATTTAATTCTGATACTTCTAAATGATTTATAAGTGGCACCAATGCGTCAATAACTCTTGCATATCTTGCCTCAGCACTCTGCCCTTTTTCAAATTCCAACCAAGAATTTTTCATATTCAAATATTTTTCTTCTGGAAGGATTCTCATTGTTTTTTCTATAGATTCTAGCTCTCTATCATGAGAATGAACTTTTTTCTCATCATTAAAAACCCAAGTATCTCCGGCATAAATCTCACCTAAATCATGGATTAGTAACATAGAAATTACCTTTTCCATATTCAATTTTTCAGGATAATAATCTTGAAGAACAATCGAAGCCATCGCACTCTGCCAAGAATGCTCAGCGCTATTTTCAAATCTTCCATCAAGGGTTCTATTAAATCTTGTTACTGACTTTAATTTCTCTATTTCTTTAATAAAATCAACTATATTACTCAGATCACTCATTACCGCTTCAACTTCCCTAATATTTACCTTTAAATTCTTCTATTAAGGTATTTAAACTTTTATCTGAAAAACCAGCCATTAATCTTTCAATACATCTTGCACAGCCGCTTGAATCTTAGCCGCTGCTGCTTCGATTTGCTGCTGTTCGGTAGATGGGTTTGCCACTGTTTCAACCGGAGCAGCTTGAGAAGCTGGTGCGGCTTGTGGAGCTGCGGCTTTAGGCTCAGATTCAGTTTGCGGCGCAGTCAGCGGCAAACGCGCCAATACAGTGCTGACGCCGGTAACTTTATCGCCAATCGCCACTTGCGCCTGCGCATCGACAGGCAAATACATATCCACGCGCGAACCAAAGCGGATAAAGCCATAGCGTTCGCCACGGGACAGTTTCGCACCGGCTTGGGTGTAGCACAAAATACGGCGCGCCACCAAACCGGCCACTTGAACAAAAGTAATTTCACGACCAGAAGCCGTAGTCGCCAACACCGCGTTACGTTCGTTTTCCGTGCTGGCCTTATCCAAATCCGCATTCACGAATTTGCCTTTGTTATAAACCACTTTCGTTACCGTACAATCGGCAGGCGATTTTTGCGAATGCACGTTGAACACGTTCATAAAAATACTGATTTTCAAAGCGTCGACATCACGATACGGATCGCGTGCGCGCTCAACCACCACGATACGGCCGTCAACAGGACTCAACACCGCTTCAGGATTTTGCGGAATCTCACGCGCAGGGTCGCGGAAAAACTGCAGGGCAAATACGGTAAACACCCAAAACGGCAAAGACCACCAGCCGCAGCACATCGATACCAGCAGGCTCAAAGCCAAACCGCCGCCGATAATCGGCCAGCCCTCACGGGCGATAATCGGGTGGGGATACAAACGGTTCATCATTTATCCTTCATTTAATAATTTCAAAATTGCCGCCATTATATCTGAAACTCCAAACATTGAGGCCGTCTGAAATGTTCAGACGGCCGGTGTCTTTTGTAAAAAATACTCAACATAGATAAAGTTTCAGTTTCGGCAACACAATGACGCAGCGTCCTCAACAAGCGGCTCACACGAGCCAACAACACGCCGCAAATATCATTTTGACCAAACCTCCGCCCTCGGTTATCTCGACAAACCCAGTATGATTGCCAATACCAGCCAAATCCAATGCCGACGGCGCGATGTAGAGAACAAAGAGCGTTGAGACAGCAAACGCGTTTGGCTCAACTGATACGCCACATCGGCCAACATTACCAAGCGATTAGTCTGCCGAGCATTACTTTCTTCCGCTTTACGCAGTTTCAAATTTTCCGCTTCAATCCGCAGCCGCACCAGCTTGGCTTCTAAAAGCAGCAGCTCGCGCGCTTCTTCATACTCCTGTCGCTTCATCGTCCGTATCCTTGTCTATCTCACCGCGCAAATACGCAATGTCCGATCGAATATCCTGCAAGGTCTCAGCCACACGGCTGCCCTGCTCCCGATAATCTGCCGATACTTTGCGGAACAATACAGCAATAATCAACAGGCTTACAAAGAAAATGCCGAAAAATACCCACAAAGCAGCCACATCCGACAACACGCGGTTCAAGCCGAACAGTAAACCGACCAAGCCCACCATCAACAGCGCGCCGGACAATACCAGCCATATCGCCAAACGAAACACATTCTCCGCCTGACGCGTCAAATCCAAGCTCAATACCTGCAAACGCAGCAACAGCAAATCCGCGCCCTGATTCAACAAAGCCTTGCCATGTTCAAAACGCTGGCGAATTCCCATCTCGATTATCCTTTTTCTTAGGAAACATAAGGCTAAGGCCGTCTGCACAGCGCAATGAAATCCATGATTTCATGTGCACGCCTGTTCAGACGGCCTTAACATATTCGCATTAACGGCGATTCAACAACACACCGACAACCAAACCGGCCAATGCGGCAAAACCCATCGCATAATATGGTTTTTCATGCACCACTTCATCAGCGTGTTTGGCACCGCGTTTCAAACGTTCGCCCGCATCGGCTTCAAATTCGGCAAAACGCTCTTTGCCTTCTTTCAAACGCTCCTGAGCCGCTTCTTCAAACTGCTCGTATTTTTCACGCGCACGCTCGGCATGATGGCGCAAACGTTCGCCGGCCTCTTCTTCAAAACGGCTCAAGCGCTCTTTGGCCACGGCCAATTTTTCTTCCAATTTGGCTCGAGCTTTGCTGCCCTCTTCCGAACCGGCTTCAACACCATTGCGGTACAACTCTTCCACATCATCCATTACTTCTCGGATGTCTTTCAGTAAAGCCTCGCGACGTGCTTCAAAATCGTGTTTTTTCATGCTTCTCTCCTTGATATAGGTTGATATGGTTACAGAATATTTATCTGTTAATAAATTATAACCGTTTATTCCAAAATAAACGTTAATTTAAATAAAATTAAGTGCTTATTATGAAAACAACCCGATGAAATTTAAAAAAGGCCGTCTGAAAACTTCAGACGGCCTTTTCCATTCAGCTTAAAGACTTAATCTTATGCCAAACCTTTTGCTTTCAACACTTCCAGCATGGTAGTGCCCAACTCAGCAGGGCTGCGGGTGTAAGCGATACCGGCTTTTTCGAAAGCGGCGAATTTTTCTTCGGCAGTACCTTTACCACCTGAGATAATCGCACCGGCGTGGCCCATACGTTTGCCTTTAGGAGCGGTAACACCAGCGATGTAACCTACAACAGGTTTGGTTACGTTGGATTGGATGTATTCGGCTGCTTCTTCTTCCGCAGTACCACCGATTTCACCGATCATGATGATGGCGTCAGTATCTGGGTCTTCTTGGAAGAGTTTCAGTGCGTCGATTTGGTTCATACCAGGAATCGGGTCGCCGCCGATACCGATACAGGTTGATTGACCCAAGCCCAGTTTGGTGGTTTGTGCCACAGCTTCGTAAGTCAACGTACCGGAACGGGAAATAATACCGATGCGGCCCGGAGTGTGGATGTGGCCCGGCATAATACCGATTTTGCACTCACCCGGAGTAATCACGCCAGGGCAGTTAGGGCCGACCAAGCGGGTACCGTTACCATTAGTTTCCAGATAGCGTTTGGCTTTGAGCATGTCCAGAGTTGGCACGCCTTCGGTAATCACAACGACCAAGCCTACGCCTGAATCAACGGCTTCAACGATAGAATCCAAAACAAACGGAGCTGGAACGTAAATTACAGATGCGTCCGCGCCGGTTTCTTTAACGGCTTCTTTCATAGTGTTGAATACAGGCAGGTTCAGGTGGGTTTGACCGCCTTTGCCTGGGGTAACGCCGCCGACAACTTTAGTGCCGTAAGCCAGAGCTTGTTCGGAGTGGAAAGTACCATTTTTACCGGTGAAACCTTGAACCAATACTTTGGTGTCTTTATTAATCAATACGCTCATTCTTTTCTCCTTAGGCGTTTACGGCTGCAACAATTTTTTCGGCTGCGTCATTCAGGCCGTCTGCAGAAGTCAGTTTCAGACCTGATTCGTTCAGGATTTTCGCGCCGAGTTCGGCGTTGTTACCTTCCAAACGAACAACGACAGGAACGTTGACGTTGATTTCTTTAACGGCTGCCACGATGGCTTCCGCAATCATGTCGCAACGTACGATACCGCCGAAGATGTTGATCAATACGCCTTTAACGGATTTGTCTTCCAAAATCAGTTTGAACGCTTCAACCACGCGGTCTTTGGTTGCGCCGCCGCCAACGTCCAAGAAGTTGGCAGGTTGGCCGCCTTTGAGTTTGATGATGTCCATAGTGGCCATCGCCAAACCGGCACCGTTAACCATACAGCCGATGTTGCCTTCCAGGGCAACATAGTTCAGGTCGAATTCAGAAGCTTTCAGCTCACGTTCGTTTTCTTGAGATTTGTCGCGCAATTCAGCGATTTTTGGCAGGCGGTAGAGCGCGTTGCTGTCGATACCGATTTTGCCGTCCACGCAAGCCAGTGCGCCGTTTTCGCGAACTGCCAGTGGGTTTACTTCAAACAGGGCGAAGTCGTTTTCGATAAACGCTTTGTACGCACCGGTCATCAGTTTGACGAACTCGTTGATTTGTTTGTCTTTCAAGCCCAGTTGGAAGGCAACTTCGCGAGCTTGGCAAGGTTGCAGGCCGACCAGAGGATCAACGGTTACTTTGAAGATTTTTTCTGGAGTTTCGGCAGCAACTTTTTCGATTTCCACGCCACCTTCGGTAGAAGCCATGAATGTAACGCGGCGGGTAGAACGGTCAACCACTGCGCCCAAGTACAGCTCGGTTTGAACAGGATACATGTCTTCGCAAACCAAAACGCTGTTGACAGGTTGGCCGTTGGCATCGGTTTGGTAAGTTACCAAGTTGGTGCCAATCAGGCTTTCAGCCACTTCTTTAGCTTCTTCGCGACTTTTAACGACTTTTACGCCGCCCGCTTTACCGCGGCCGCCAGCGTGTACTTGTGCTTTGACAACAGCGAATTTGCCGCCCAATTTGTCGTAAGCTGCAGCGGCTTCTTCGCCGTTGTGTGCCAAAATACCGCCTTGTACGGGCAAACCGTAGCTAGCCAGCAGTTCTTTAGCCTGATACTCGTGTAAATTCATGGATTTCTCCTTAAGGTGAGTGGGTTTTAGGAATCGCCCTGCGGCCAATCCCATATTTTCAGACGGCCCTACTATTTACTGAAGGGCAACCACATCCGCGCCAGCAGATACATGGTTGCACCGCCTCCCCCGAGAATAAAAAAGACGATGCCTTTTTTACGCGAATTCGGGCAGAGCAGATAAACGGCAAGGCTGAAACTGATAAACAACAATGCCACGCGCCAAACCAATTCTTTATCTTTGAAACGGTTGAGCGTATAAGTTTCGGTCATCATCACATACATCTGCCACAATGCGGCCATACACATGCTGATGATGCCCGCCGGTATAAAGAAAATACCGACTATTTCTTTGTTCATAATGAATGTAAATGCTGTTTGTTTGTCTGACGGAATTATAAATCAGAAAACGGAGCTCTCGGAACATTCAATTTGTCGAAGGTCTTAAGGCCGTCTGAAAAATTTCAGACGGCCTTAATGTCTATCAACCGTGCAAAGCGCGTTTGTCGGCCGCCAATGCAGCTTCGTGAACCACTTCGGACAAGGTTGGGTGGGCATGGATAATGCGGGCGATGTCTTCGCTGCTGGCGAAGAATTCGAGCGCAGTCACGCCTTCGGTAACCAATTCGCTGACAACCGGGCCAATCATGTGTACGCCCAAGATGCGGTCGGTTTTGGCATCTGCCAACACTTTAACCGTACCTTTGGCTTTGCCCATTGCCAATGCGCGACCGTTTGCGCCGAAACCTGAAGTACCTTTTTTGTACTCCACGCCTTCGGCTTTGAGTTGCTCTTCGGTTTTACCCACCCAAGCGATTTCAGGGTCGGTGTAAATCACGAACGGTACGTTGTTGAAGTCGATATGCGGTTTTTGACCGGCAATGCGCTCTGCAACGGCAACGCCTTCATCGCTGGCTTTGTGTGCCAACATCGGGCCGCGAACCACGTCACCGATTGCCCATACGTTAGGCAGATTGGTACGGCATTCGCCATCTACTTTGATAAAGCCACGTTCGTCTTTTTCCAAGCCTACGGCTTCGGCGTTCAGGCCTTTGGTGTTTGGAATACGGCCGATGGCAACGATCAGTTTGTCGAATACTTCGGTTTTGGCTTCGCCGGCAGCAGTTTCGTAAGCAACGGAAACGCCTTTGCCTTCAGATTTGATGTCGCCGATTTTCACGCCCAATTCGATGCTCAAACCTTGCTCTTTAGTGAAGTATTTGAAGGCTTCTTTGGCGATTTGTTGGTCTGCGGCAGCCAAGAAGGTCGGCGCAGCTTCAAGAATGGTAACTTCTGCACCCACGCGGTTCCATACGGAACCCATTTCCAAGCCAATTACGCCGGAACCGATCACGCCGAGTTTGGCAGGTACTTCGGTCAGGTTCAATGCGCCTTCGTTGTCCAATACGTTCACGTTGTCGATAGCAACTTGTGGCAGCGGACGCGGTACGGAACCGGTGGCTACGATGACGTGTTTGGCTTCGATAACGGTTTTCTCACCTTTGTTATCGACTTCAATTTGGTAGGCATCGCCATTTTTACCGGCAAAGGAAGCAGTACCGAACAGGCTAGTTACTTTGTTTTTTTGGAACAGGAATTTCACGCCGCCGGTCAGTTTGGTCACGATGGCATCTTTGCGCTCAATCATTTTGGCCGCGTCGAATTTTACGTCGCCGACAGTGATACCGTGTTCGGCAAACTCGTGTTGCGCAGCGTGGAAATGTTCGCTGGATTGCAACAGGGCTTTGGAAGGGATACAACCTACGTTCAAGCAAGTACCGCCCAATGCAGGGGCATTGCCTGCTTTGTTAACGCCTGCATCAACGCAAGCGGTTTTGAAACCCAGTTGCGCGGCACGGATGGCGGCAACGTATCCGCCCGGGCCTGCACCAATCACTACTACATCATATTGAGACATCGTGTCATCCTTTGCTTTTAGCAGTATCTCAAAATAAAAACGATACTTTTCGTTTCTTTTTTATTTTGAATGACTGCGTTTTGATGGTTTTAAGAAAAGGCCGTCTGAAAGTCCATATCTGCCGATTCATTCGAATCAAATGTTTCAGACGGCCTCAATCGTTCGTTGAGCCTATTGTAGCACGATACTACATTACGCTACATCTAAATAAAAATTCAGACGGCCTTTTCATTAACAAATAAAAGGCCGTCTGAAACGATTACAGATCCAATAACAGGCGAGCTGGGTCTTCCAACGCGTCTTTAATGGCTACCAAGGTCAATACAGCTTCGCGGCCGTCAATGATACGGTGGTCATAAGACAGAGCCAGATACATCATTGGACGGACAACAACTTGACCGTTTTCAACCACAGCGCGCTCTTTAGTGGCGTGCATACCCAAAATCGCAGATTGAGGCGGGTTGATGATCGGGGTAGACATCATAGAACCGAAAGTACCGCCGTTGGTAATACTGAATGTACCACCGGTCAGATCTTCGATAGCGATTTTGCCGTCTTTGGCTTTTTTCGCGTAATCAACAATTGCTTGTTCGATGTCGGCAATGCTCATTTGGTCGGCATCGCGCAGGATTGGTACAACCAAACCGCGTGGGCTGCCAATTGCGATACCGATGTCGAAGTAGCCGTGGTAAACGATGTCTTTGCCGTCAACAGAAGCATTCACAACCGGATATTTTTTCAGGGCGGCAACAGCGGCTTTAACGAAGAAGGACATAAAGCCCAATTTCACGCCGTGTTCTTTCTCGAATTTTTCTTTGTACTTCGCACGCAAGTCCATGATTGGTTTCATGTTGACTTCGTTGAATGTAGTCAGAATAGCGTTTTCTTGTTGAGAAGCCAGGAGGCGTTCTGCAACACGGGCACGCAGGCGGCTCATTGGTACGCGTTCTTCAGGACGTGCGCCGGCAGGAAGTGCAACAGCAGGAGCAGCGGCTGCGGCAGGTTTGGCAGCGGCATTTTGTACGTCTTCTTTCAATACGCGACCGTCACGGCCGGAACCTTGCAATGCGTTCACGTCAACACCGGTCTCGGCAGCCAGTTTGGCGGCAGCAGGCATAGCGGCGTTGTTTTGTGCAGCAGCAGGAGCAGCGGCTGGAGCTGCTTCTGCAGGCGCGGCGGCTGGGGCTTCAGCAGCGGCAGTAGCAGCGGTATCGATGCGCGCCAAAACTTGGTCGGCAACAACGGTTTCACCGTCTTGCGCTACGATTTCAACCAATACGCCGGCTTGTGGAGAAGGTACTTCCAAAACCACTTTGTCAGTTTCGATATCGATCAGGATTTCGTCACGGGCAACTGCTTCGCCAACTTTTTTCTTCCATTCTAAGAGCGTGCCTTCAGATACGCTTTCAGACAGCATAGGTACTTTTACATCAATAATCATTTTGTGTCTCCAATGGCCCTTTCAGACGGCCTGTTGTGTGTTTGTAATTCTGCATATGGGCATTCCGCCTGAGCAGACTCAGACGGAATGCTACTTGGTTTACAATGTCAAAGCGTCTTCAACCAATTGTTTCAATTGAGCAATGTGTTTGCTTGAGTAGCCCACTGCAGGCGATGCGCTGCTTGGACGACCGGCATAAGACAGTTTTTGCTCTTCACTGATGACGTCTTCGATGCGGTGGCGGATTTGGTAGAACGCGCCTTGGTTTTTCGGCTCTTCTTGTGCCCAAACCACAGATTTTGCGTTCGGATATTTCGCCAGTTCAGCTTTAACCTCGTCGTATGGGAACGGATACAGCTGCTCAACGCGAACAATCGCAACATCATCTTCCAGTTTACGCTCGGCACGGCCAGCTTCCAAGTCATAGTAAACCTGACCGGCACACAATACCACGCGTTTCACGCTGTCGTTGCTTGCGCGTTCGGCGGTATCACCGATAACCGGACGGAAAGTCGAACCTTCGGTGAAGTTTTCCAGCGGGCTCATTGCACCTTTGAAGCGCAACAGGCGTTTGGACATGAAAATCACCAGCGGTTTGCGGTATGAACCCAAGACTTGGCGTTGCAAAAGGTGGAACATTTGCGACGCTTCAGACGGCATGATGACTTGCATATTGTTCTCAGAACACAGTTGCAACCAACGTTCTACGCGTGCAGAAGAGTGCTCAGGGCCTTGACCGTCGTAGCCGTGCGGCAGGATGGTGGTCAGGCCGCACAAACGACCCCATTTGGTTTCGCCTGAAGACAGGAATTGGTCGATAGTTACTTGCGCGCCGTTGGCGAAGTCACCGAATTGAGCTTCCCAAATGGTCAGCTTGTCAGGAGCGGAGCAGGCAAAGCCGTACTCGAACGCCATCACGGCTTCTTCGTTCAAAATGGAGTCGATAACCAGGAACTCGCCCATGCCTTCGCCCATATGGCGCAGAGGAACATAAGTACCGTCGTCCCATTTTTCGCGTTTTTGATCGTGCAACACTGCATGACGGTGTGAGAATGTACCGCGGCCGGAGTCCTCACCGGAGATACGCACGCCATGACCTTTGGTCAGCAGACTTGCGTATGCGAGGGTTTCGGCCATACCCCAGTCGATGGCTTGTTTGCCAGATGCCATTGCTTTACGCGCTTCAATCACACGTTTTGCAGTCGGATGCAAGGCAAAGCCTTCTGGCACGGCGGTAAATTTCTCGGTAAGACGCTCAATATCCGCGGCAGGCAAACCGGTTTCGATTTTTTCGCGCCAATCTTTGCCTTGGTATTTGCTCCAGTCGATTTGTGTGCGTTGGAAGTTGCTCAAAGTTGTTTGTTCAACATGTTCGCCTTTGTCCAAAGCATCACGGTAAGCTTGGATGTAGCCGTCAGCCTCAGCTTGAGTTACCACGCCTTCGGCAATCAGTTGCTCGGTGTACAAAGCACGCGCACCTGGGTGTTGCGATACTTTTTTGTACATCATCGGTTGGGTCAGGGTCGGATCATCGCCCTCGTTGTGACCCCATTTACGGTAGCAGACAACGTCGACCACGATGTCTTTATGGAATTTTTTGCGGTAATCCAAAGCGGCTTGGATGGCAAAGCAAACGCGTTCAGGATCATCGCCATTCACATGGATAACCGGAGCGGAAACCATTTTTGCGATATCGGTACAGTGTACGGTTGAACGGGTATCGCGGGTATCGGAAGTCGTAAAGCCGATTTGGTTGTTGATCACGATGTGAACAGTACCACCGGTGGTATAACCGCGTGTTTTAGACAGGTTGAATGTTGCTTGGTTAACACCCAAACCGATAAATGCGGAGTCACCGTGAATCAATACTGGCAAAACTTTATCACGGCCGTTTTCGCCCAAACGTTTTTGTTTGGCGCGTGCAGAACCTTCCACTACCGGGTTAACGATTTCCAAGTGTGACGGGTTGAATGCCAAAGAAACGTGCATCGGGCCGTGTGGCGTAGCAATGTCGGAGCTGAAGCCCATGTGGTATTTCACGTCGCCGCTAGGCAATTTGATTTCGGCACGGCCTTCAAATTCAGCAAACAGATCAGCCGGTTTTTTACCCAAAATGTTAACCAAAACATTCAGACGGCCACGGTGTGCCATACCGATGATGACTTCTTCCACGCCGTCTTTACCAGCGTTTTGAATCAGGTAATTCAAACCGGCAATCGCGCTTTCACCGCCTTCTACACCAAAGCGTTTTTGGCCGACATATTTGGTATGCAGGTAGCGTTCCAGAGTTTCGGCAGCAGTCATTTCTTTCAAGATACGGCGTTTTTGTTCAACGTTGTAGCTTGGCGTAGACAGTACGCTTTCAAAATAATTGCGAACCCAGCGACGCTCTTCGGTATTTGGAATGTAGATGTACTCTACCGCGATATGGCCGCAGTAGGTTTGTTTGAGGTTACTGATGATTTGGGACAGAGGCAGTTTGCTCTGACCGGAAAAATCGCCCTCGCCCATATTGAACTGAAGCGCCATATCGGCATCTGACAGACCATGGAATTTAGGATCGAGAGCTTCGATATTTTGAGGAGGAATACGTTTGAGCGGATCAAGTTGGGCTGCACCCACGCCTTGGATACGATAGGCAGAAATCAGTCGCAAAACGCTGACTTGCTTTTTCATCATTGCCTCATCTACACCGCCTGAGACGGCTGCGGCAATTTTCTTTTTAGCCAAAGTGGCAAATGATTCACGAATCGGTGTATGGGCAACATCGACAGCGACTGCGCCCGGCTGTTTACTCAAATCGGTAAAGTACTGTTTCCATTTTTCATCGACAGATTCCGGATTATCCAGAAACTTTTCATACAACTCCTCGATGTATGGCGCATTAGAACCAAACAGATAAGAGAAATTGAGTTTTTCGTCCATCATGGCGTGAGCTCTTTTCTTTAAAATATAAACAAAGGGTAGAATCCCGTGTTCTCCGAACGGAATTCAGGCCGTCTGAAATGACACTTTATTCTACCCTATTTCAAATCAAATTACCTGCTATCAACTTAATTAATTACGACCAACCTCATTGAAAACGGCAATTCGATTTTTTCAAACGACTTTTCAACAATATATTAATGTATTGTTTATTAGCGTTTATCTACCGGAACGTAATCGCGACGTTCTGCACCGGTATAAAGTTGACGTGGGCGACCGATTTTCAGTGCCGGATCGCTAATCATTTCATGCCAATGAGAAATCCAACCTACACTGCGCGACAATGCGAAGATAACGGTAAACATTTCAGTTGGAATGCCCAATGCAGACAAGACGATACCAGAGTAGAAGTCGACGTTTGGATACAGCTTGCGTTCAACAAAGAATGGGTCTTTCAGTGCAATTTGTTCCAATTCCATCGCCAGCTTGAATTTAGGACTGTCTTCCAAGCCCAATTCTTTTAAGACTTCATAACAGGTTTCGCGCATGATGTTGGCTCGTGGGTCCATATTGCGGTATACGCGGTGACCGAAGCCCATCAGACGGTATTTGCGTTGTTTCACACCTTCCATGTATGCGGCAACATTAGACACATCGCCGATTTCATCCAGCATCTTCAACACAGCTTCGTTTGCACCGCCGTGTGAAGCACCCCACAGACAGGCGATACCAGCAGCGATACAGGCAAATGGGTTCGCCCCTGAAGAGCCTGCCAAACGTACGGTCGAAGTAGAAGCATTTTGCTCGTGGTCGGCATGCAAAATAAAGATGCGGTCGAGCGCGCGGGCCAAGACTGGATTAGGTTTGTATTCTTCACACGGTGTGGCAAACATCATGTGCAAGAAGTTTTCAGCATAGGAAAGGTTATTTTTTGGATAATTGAACGGCAAACCGTTGGAATAACGGTAACACATTGCCGCAATGGTCGGAATTTTGGAGATTAAGCGGTAAATCGCGATTTTGCGGTGTTCAGGATTGGTAATATCCAAGCTGTCTTGATAGAAAGCAGACAAAGCGCCAACCACACCCACCATCATCGCCATCGGGTGCGCATCGCGACGGAAACCGCGGAAGAACCAAGTCAACTGTTCATGCACCATAGTATGGTGGCTGACTGTAGCATCAAATTCTTTTTTCTGTTCGGGCGTAGGCAGCTCGCCGTAGATCAACAGGTAACAAACTTCCAAGTAATCGGATTTTTCGGCCAACTGCTCGATAGGATAACCACGGTAATATAACAGACCTTTATCGCCGTCAATATAAGTGATTTTGGATTCGCAACTTGCAGTGGACACGAATCCTGGGTCGAATGAAAACAGACCTGTATTTTTTGTCAACGCACGGATGTCAACCACATCATGGCCGATACTTGCTTCCAATACTGGCAGTTCCAAGGTCTCTTGATTTGGGGTGGTGAGCTTGACTGATTTAGACATTCTTAAACTCCTTTGTAAGTTGGGGCTTTCGTTGCCGCCCAAGCGGCACGGTCCTTTTTTCAGACGGCCTCAGTATGGAAAAAGCTTGTTCGGATTGGCATCGCAAACAAGCTCTATAACACATCATGCCTGTCTGATTTTTTCAAGCATGGGAATCAGGTGTTTCTTGTCCGTTGCCGAATGTCCGTTAATCAAGGCAAGCAACTCTTGGTCTTGAAATTCGAGGATTTCGGAAAATTCGGACAACTCCTGATCACTCAGGTGCTCGAATTCTTTTTCCATAAACCTGCCGAAGATTAAGTCTAGTTCTAACAATCCCCGGCGGGTTTGAAAACGGATTTTCCGTTTGGCAATATCGTCAAAAACCATCATTTCTTAAACGGCTCGTTTCAACATAATCTCTTTAATCTTACCGATGGCTCGGGTCGGATTCAAGTGTTTAGGACATACGTCTACGCAGTTCATAATGGTGTGGCAACGGAACAAACGGTATGGGTCGTTCAGATTATCCAAACGCTCATTAGTGATGGTATCACGGCTATCCGCAATGAAACGGTAAGCATTCAGCAAGCCAGACGGACCAACGAATTTATCAGGATTCCACCAGAATGACGGGCAGGCAGTCGAACAGCAGGCGCACAAAATACACTCGTACAAACCGTCCAACTCTTTACGCTCTTCCTGAGTTTGCAGACGCTCTTTGTCCGCATCGATAGGGTTGTCGTTGACAACGTAAGGTTTGATTGAGTGATATTGTTTGAAGAACTGGGTCATATCCACAATCAGGTCGCGGATAACAGGCAGACCTGGCAGAGGGCGGATTTTAACCGGCTGTTTCAGGCTGCGCAGATCGGTCAGACATGCCAAGCCGTTTTTACCGTTGATGTTCATACCGTCAGAACCGCAAATACCTTCGCGGCAAGAACGGCGGAAAGACAATGTATCGTCTTGTGCTTTCAGGCGCACTAAAGCGTCCAAAAGCTTAACGTCGGTTGGTTCCAATTCCAACTCGTAACGTTGCATATAAGGTTTGGCATCAACGTCCGGGTTGTAACGGTAAATTTCAAAACTCATTTTTTCCATGAGAAGTGTTCCTTTTCTCATAAACTGCTCAATGATTTTGTATTATGAATTCAAGCAGTTCAATGTGGGTATGGTTAGGTTTCAGACGGCCTTTAAGGTAAAGGCCGTCTGAAAACTCATCAATAAACGCGTTTAGCCGGTTTGATGTATTCCACGCTCAAAGGCTTGGTATGTACCGGTTTGTAAGACAAAGTATTGGTATCTGAATGATACAGGGTATGTTTCATCCAGTTTTCGTCATCGCGCTCAGGATGGTCGTCTGAAGCGTGTGCGCCACGCGATTCTTTACGTGCTTCGGCAGACACCAAAGTCGCTTTCGCTACTTCAATCAGATTATCCAACTCCAAAGCTTCGATACGCGCGGTATTCCATACTTTGCTCTTGTCTTTGATTTCAGTACGTTTCACGCGCTCGGCAATCTCCATGATTTCTCGAACGCCTTTGCTCAGAATCTCATCGGTACGGAACACACCGGCATGCAGTTGTACGGAGCGTTGCAGTTCGCGACGCAATGCATCAACGTTTTCACCATCGGTTTGGTTGTCCAAACGCTCGATACGTTGGCGGGTCAACTCACCGGCATTAGCAGGCAGAGGTTTCCAGTCGCTTTGCTCTTTGATGAATTTAATCATGCTGTCGCCGGCAGCTTTACCGAATACCACCAAGTCCAACAGGGAGTTGGTACCCAAGCGGTTCGCACCGTGCACGGAAGCACAAGCACACTCACCTGCCGCATACAGACCTTTTACAGGCACTTCGTAATCTTCACCTTGCGGAACGACAACTTCGCCATGGTAGTTAGTCGGAATACCGCCCATCATGTAGTGGGTAGTCGGCACAACAGGAATTGGGTCTTTAATCGGGTCGATACCGGCAAACTGGATGGAAATCTCGCGGATGCCCGGCAGTTTTTCCATAATTTTTTCTGCGCCGATATGGTCGATTTTCAGCAAAACGTGGTCTTTGTTTTTACCACAGCCGCGACCTTCGTAGATTTCCATCGCCATCGCACGGGAAACCACGTCACGGGAAGCCAAGTCTTTTACGGTTGGAGCATAACGTTCCATAAAGCGTTCGCCATCGGCATTCAACAGAATACCACCCTCACCGCGCACACCCTCAGTAATCAATACACCGGCACCGGCTACACCGGTCGGGTGGAATTGCCAGAATTCCATGTCTTCCAACGGAATACCTGCACGGGCACAAATACCCAAACCATCACCGGTATTCATATAAGCATTGGTTGAAGACGCATAAATACGGCCGCCACCACCGGTAGCAAACATCACGGCTTTAGCGTGGAAAATATAAACTTCGCCGGTTTCCATTTCCATGGCGGTTACACCGACGACGTCGCCGTTTTCATCACGAATCAAATCTTGTGCCGTCCATTCCACAAAGAATTGTGTATTGGCACGGACGTTTTGTTGGTACAAAGTATGCAACATCGCATGACCGGTACGGTCGGCAACCGCACATGCACGTTCTACCGCACGTTTACCATGTTCGGCAGTATGACCACCGAAAGGACGTTGGTAGATTTTGCCACTTTCCACACGGTCAAAAGGCATACCCATGTGTTCCAACTCAATTACGGCTTCAGGCGCGGCGCGACACATAAACTCAATCGCATCTTGGTCGCCCAACCAGTCAGAACCTTTCACGGTATCGTACATATGCCAATCCCAACGGTCTTCTTGCACATTACCCAATGAAGCAGAAATACCACCTTGAGCCGCTACAGTATGAGAACGGGTTGGGAAGACTTTAGACAAAACAGCACAATTCAGGCCGGATTTAGACAATTGGAGGGCTGCGCGTAAACCTGCACCACCACCGCCAACAATCACGGCATCAAACTTGCGAACAGGATAACCCATATTTACCCCCAAATTACTTTAACAGAATACACCAAGCAGCCTACCAACCAAACGATGGTGGCAACTTGTAAAAACAAACGCAGACCGAAAGGCTTAATGTAGTCCATCCACAAATCGCGGATACCTACCCATGCATGCAGGAATACAGCCAAGAAGCTCACTTGGGTAAATACTTTTACCCAAGTTTGATCAAAAAATGCCTGCCATGCCGAATATTCTTTAGGCAACGTAAACAAAACAACCAAAAGAACCACGGTGTACACCAACATGATGACCGCAGTTGCACGTTGCATTGCCCAATCGCGCAAACCGTAATGCGCACCTGTCAATTTACGTTCTACCATAACAAAGCTCCCAAAACGACGGTCAGAATCAAAGCAGAAGCAAATACAACTTTAGCAGTAGTACGGGCAGTATTTAATTCCAGGCCTTTATGCACATCCAAAAACAGAAAGCGGATACCGGCGAAAAAGTGGTGCAGATATGCCCACAACAGACCGATAAGGATCAGCTTCACAAACGGATTGGAAATAGCAGTACGATATGCTTCAAACGACGCTTCGCGATCCAGCGTTCCGGAGAAGAAATACAAGAGAACAGGCAGCATCACAAACAAGCCGACGCCGCTGATACGGTGAAGAATAGATACAATCCCCGGTATGGGCAATCGGATATTCGGAATTTCCAAAAATACCGGGCGTGATTTGGCGGACATGGTCAGTTCCTCTAGATTTATTATCAGCTCAAAACCTATAGCTCAGCACTACAATAAGCTACATAAACCATAATTTACCTGTTTTATCTCATTTTGAACAGTGCAATTTATGAATGCTCTAATGATTTTTACCAAAAGACTAATAAAATCAAACAATCATTCTTAGATTTTTTTTGTGTGGCTAGCCTTTTTTGTTACTTTCCTGCAATTAAGCCATCTCCCCATCAAAGCACTTACGATAACATCATTATTGTTTGAGAATTGTATCTATTGTGAGATAAATTCTCACTCTTGATACCTAATCTTTACAAAGGCATAAGCCATTCTTAACTTATTACCATTGCATTATCATCACTACTCTTACATAGTTATACATTCAAAGACATTTCATCCGCCCAAAATAGACTAAAATACGACGTAACACCAACCATGTTTCCATACCTAAAAAGGAAGCTGCATCATGACACACTCCCCTCATCAAAACACACCCGATCCGGAAGACTACATCCCCTCCTTCCGCCGTCGAAACTTAGACACATCCGGCTTCATGAAAAAACTCGGACGCTTTGCCGGTCGCTTGGGTAAACCTGTCGTCCGCCAGCTTTATGCGCTTTATTATCTCTGGGAATCCGAACATACACCCAAACGTGCAAAAATGATTATTGTCGGCGCACTGGTTTACTTCCTCAGTCCTATTGACAGCATTCCCGACCTTCTGATTCCATTTGGCTTCAGCGATGACATTGCCGTCATTGCGCTGGTTTATTCTCAGATGAAAAACTATCTGACCGAAGATATTCAAGAAAAAGCCCGTCAAGCGGCTGACAAGCTGTTTGGTTCTTAATTGGATAAAGTCCGACTACACATATATAAATACAAAAAGAAGGTCGTCTGAATATTCAGACGGCCTTCTCAGTTTATGACTTTTTATTTCAAAGGCTGCATACCCATAACTTCCATCAGGAAGTTGGTAAACGCAGGATTGCTTGGTTTGGTATCCATGTTTTTCCAACGCTGTTGCCAACCGCGCAAAGCACCTTGGATGTACTGTTTGGATTGCTCGGTAGTAATTTCACCACGTTGGCTGTCAACGGCAGAACGCAGATAAACTTCGTACATACTGTCATCGACAGAGTTGCGTCCCACTTGTTGGATTCGGAAGCGGTTCAAATATTGGGCAGCCTGAACTTTGGTCAGACTACCTTGGCTCACTTGGGTACTCAAGCGACGTGCTTCATCATGAATCTTGGAAACATCTGCCCAATGCGAAGGAGCCAAATGATAACCGGTAGCTGAAACTTGTGAATCAGCCTTAGGCTTTTTGACATTGGTTGGTCGAACTGGCACTTCTTTCAATGTTGGAACATAAATCGATTCACAACCGGCAAGTGCCGCTACGGCAAGGATAGGAAGAATGTATTTTTTCATAATGCGCATTATAAGCATGATTCGTTGAAGAAACCAACTTTTGAATAACGGTATTCAAAGCTCATTTACTGAATTACAACAGATTTCATACGATATCTCAAGCCCATACGCAAAAAAGGCCGTCTGAAAACGGCCTTTTAACAACAATCCTATATTATGCCAAATCGGCAAACAGAGGTGTAGAAAGATAGCGCTCGCCATATGACGGCAACAAGACAACGATCAGCTTGCCTTCGTTTTCAGGTTTTTTGGCCAGTTGCAAAGCGCTCCATACTGCCGCACCTGAAGAAATACCCACCAAAATGCCTTCTTTTTCGGCCATAGCGCGTGCAGTTTCAAACGCTGCCTCGTTAGGTACTTTGGAAATGCTGTCGTAAACAGTCGTATTCAAAACGCTGGGGATAAAGCCTGCACCCAAACCTTGAATCGGATGAGGGCCTTTTTCGCCGCCACTCAATACCGGGGAAGCTTCAGGCTCGACAGCCACGATTTGAACTTCGGGTTTGTGTTTTTTCAATACTTCGCCCACACCGGTAATCGTGCCGCCCGTACCCACACCGGCCACGAAAATATCCACTTTACCGTCTGTATCGCGCCAAATTTCTTCGGCAGTGGTTTTACGGTGAACTTCAGGATTGGCCTCGTTATCAAATTGGCGCGGCATGAAATAAGTGCTCGGATGTTCGTCCACCAAAGATTGGGCTTTGGCGATAGCGCCTGCCATGCCTTCGGCAGCAGGGGTCAAAATCAATTCTGCACCAAACGCACGCAGCAGCATTTTGCGTTCTTTACTCATGCTTTCAGGCATGGTGATGGCCAATTTATAACCGCGGGCCGCACACACCATGGCCAAACCGATACCGGTATTGCCACTGGTTGCCTCAACGATAACGGTATCTTTATTGATTTTACCGGCTTGCTCGGCCGCTTCAATCATAGATTCGGCAATACGGTCTTTCACACTGCTGCCCGGATTAAAGAATTCAAGTTTAACGGCGATTTGCGCTTTTAAACCTTCGGTCAGGCGGTTCAGTTTCACCAGAGGTGTGTTGCCGATCAGCTCGGTAATATTATTTGCAATTTTCATTTCCTGCTCCTGATTTAGATGTAATATAGCCTGCATATTAAACTCAGGCCGTCTGAAAAACTAATATCGAAAATTTCTTTCTTTATAACTTTTGGTTCAAGCGCGGTCAATATCCACTGCGCTCAAAAATCAATGCAACGGCAACCACAGCCTGCATCACGACGGCAACCGTCCAGCCTGCCCACATCTGCCGCATACTGAAAAGAGAGGCAGACTGCTTGCAAACAACCACTCTGTGCAGATAAAACACCAGCATCAGGACGCCCTGCAATGCAAACCAATAAATAGGTTTCAACGCATAAATTTTCAGCAAGGCCGCCCATGCAAAAACCGAGCCTGCCAGTGGCAAGATGAAATAAACCGTGCAGGCCAGGAAAACAAAGGCCAAAGTCATGACGACGTTGGAAACGGCAAATAAGGTCAAACCGGCATATTCGCCTGCCGACCAAAACTTTCTGTCTTCCGTTTTACTGCAATCGTCAATAAAGAAGAAAACACTGGCGGCGGTCAGGTAAAAATGAGGGATGAACAAAGGGCCTGTATGCGTAAAGCCCCACATTCCGGGCAACAGGCGCGCGCCCAGAGCCGAAATCCCCAGCCACAACAATATCGCAGCCCAAAACCATTGAAACCGCTGCGCACGAAAAATAAACGCCAACGATACCGCAGCATACGCAATGGCAAACCAAAAATCCAAAGAAACCATCATGAATACTGCAACTCGCCTTCGAAAACGGTTTCAGCAGGGCCGGTCATTTGCACATCGCCGCCTTCTTCCCAACTGATAAACAGTTCGCCCCCAGGCAGAGTAACACGCACAGGCGTACCCGCTTTCAGCAGGCTATTGCGCACGCCGGCCACCACGGCCGCACACGCTCCAGTGCCGCAGGCCTGAGTCTCCCCCACCCCGCGCTCAAACACACGCAACCGGACGGACAACTCATCTTCAATCTGCATAAAACCGACATTGACCCGTTCAGGAAACTGCTCGTGCGATTCAATGGCACCGCCCCAATGCTCCACCGGCGCAGCCTCAACATCATCAACCAAAATCACTGCATGCGGATTACCCATATTCACACAGCTTACCGGTACAGATTCCAAACCGACCAAGACAATATGTGTCAGCGCATCTTCCGTTTCACCATGCGCAGGCACAAACGGAATTTCAGACGGCATGAAACGCGGTTTACCCATGTTGACGGTAACCAAACCGTTATCCAACAGCTTCGGCACAATAATCCCTTTGGCCGTTTCAACCAAAATTTCCGTTTTATCCGTCAAACCCTTATCCGCGACAAAACGCGCAAAACAACGCGCACCATTGCCGCACTGCTCTACTTCCCGACCATCCGCATTGAAAATACGATACCGAAAATCGACCGCATCAGAAGAAGGCTTCTCCACCACCAAAAACTGATCAAACCCCACGCCGCGATAGCGGTCTGCCCATTGGGCAAGCGGCGCAGCCAACGGATCAAAGTCCTGCTCGATGGCATTGACCACCATAAAATCATTGCCCAAGCCGTGCATCTTCGTAAATTTTAAAGTTTTCATTATTCATTCACATTCTTATTAAATCATTATTCCGGCACATTCTACACCAGAATGATATATCCGTTTCTATCTTGTTTTTCAGACGGCCTTGCGTCCTTTTACCAATACTAACACCAGCCACCCCGCAAAAATACTATACTTCCAACATTACAAACATTTCTTATTACAAGGATACACATTATGAAAAAAATTCTCTTACCTGCCCTTTTGGCCGCTTCACTCAGCGCATGTACAGTCGGCACACCCGGCGTTTCCGTCGGCTTAGGTGTCGGCACCGGCATCGGCCGCCATGTCGGCTTAGGTACATCCATCAACATCCCTGTCGGCTTGGATAAAACCAAAACCACCAAAGGCACGGATTCAGACGGCATCCGTATCTCAGAAGAACAAATCGTGACCTATTTTGATGCACACGGCACACCCAGCAACAGCGCAGTCAAAGGTGGCTTCCATCGCCAACTGATCAGCAAACGTAACAACGAATACGTCGTCCAAGACTTTTACAGCGACAACAGTCAAAAACGCACGGACCCCTACGTTCTCAGCCGTAACCAACTGATGCAGTTCCGCGCCACGCCAAGCAATGGCTCGTTAACCACTTACGCCTACAACGGCACGGTGATGCAGCAACAAGTATTCCAAAACGGCAAATTGGTTAACGCCAAATACTAAAGGCCGTCTGAAACGGCTGAGGAGCATGTGAAACTTGATTACAAAATATTTTTAACATTCAAACATTTGAAATATTTTGCACCATTTCCTTAAAAATATTGATTGACACATTTTTTCCAGCCATTATAATACGCCCCATTCCCCGATAGCTCAGTCGGTAGAGCGACGGACTGTTAATCCGCAGGTCCCTGGTTCGAGCCCAGGTCGGGGAGCCAAATTTAAAAGCCTGAACTTCTGTTCAGGCTTTTTTACATCAATAAGGAACGCTTGTTCTTTCCCAAAGAAAGCCCATGAATCCTCATAATAAAAAAGGCCGTCTGAAACCCAAATCTGGCTTCAGACGGCCTTTTATTTATTTTTAAATCAACGGAAGAAGTCGCCCATGCCTGCCGGCAGGCCTTGGGTAAATGCACCCATGGTTTTGTTGGTCGTTTCTTCGGCTTTTTCAGAAGCGGCATTGATAGCGACCAATACCAAATCTTCCAGCATTTCTTTGTCGTCTGCGGCTTCTTGAATCAAATCAGGGCTGATTTCAAGTTTGCGAACAACGTGCGAACACGTCATCACAACTTTCACCAAACCATTGCCTGCTTCACCTTCAACTTCGGTTTCAGCCAGCTTGGCTTGTGCCTTTTTCATGTTTTCTTGCATTTGTTGAGCCTGTTTCATCAGGCCGCCTAATCCGGCTTTTCCGAACATGTTTTACTCCTATGGGTTTGAATAAATGGGTTTCACTCATGCCGTCTGAAAAACGCTATTGCCTTTCAGACGGCCTTGTATGTCAGTATTTTAAGAATGCCCTACTAACTCTAAAGAATCCGGCAGCCATTGCGCTTCAAAGATTTGCAAAATTTTCTGCGCCGTTGTATCCGCTTCCAGCAAATCTTGCGCCTGCTGCCGTCCTTCTTCTTGAATACGTTTGCGGCGCATCACCGGCGTTTCCCAGCCTTTATCATCCTGCCAAGGCTCGGTTTGCAGCCTTAAATTGCCAAGATGGTAAGCCTCGCTCAACGTCTGGCAGATTTTGTCCAAGCGCTCTTTATTGGCAGTAGCTTTGGCCTCATCCGTCAACGACAGCATGATTAATCCTGCTTCCGTATCATAACTCGTCCATGCCGCATTTTGTGCCAACATCTGCGCCGCGCCTAATTTACGGGCAAATCGTTCGATAATGCTGTGCCAATTCTCAGTTTTAAACTCAGGCAAAGGAGCGAACTGAAGCTCTTCTTCATCTCCCTCCTCTTCTTCAGACACAACCGGCTGCAGTACTTCCATCACATCAGCACGGTGTGAATCTTCATATGCATATGCTTCATCAAAATACGGAGGTGGAATTTCCTCATCTATGTGCGGATATTCTTCCGGTTCAGGGGCCGTCTGAACTTTTGCAACAGGCAATGGCTCCGCAGTTTCTTGCATCTGCGCCGTTTGTGTTTGAGGCGGCTCAGCCGATACTTGGCTCGGCATGTCTTCCCAAGGCGGGACATCCCCCTGTTGTTGAGCAGACTGAATAGTTTCTTCAGACGGCCTTTCAACGATATCCTGTTTAGTCGGAACAGCCTCTTTCTCAACCGCCGGTGCTGCTATCGGCTCAGATTTCGGCAGCTGAAAAGGCTTTTTTTCGGCCTCAGCTTTCTGATGGTCGGAATGCAAATCCGTGTGTTCAATCTGACTTTGCGTATCGCAACCCGAAGCGGCCAACGGCGCAAATGCAAGCATGCGCAAAAGCGTCATGACAAAACCGGCATACTCGTCTGGAGCCAGCGGTAAATCCTGTTTACCATGAATAGCGCATTGATAATAAAGCTGAATCTGCTCGCCACTCAAAGCCTGACTTAATCGCTGCAAAGTTTCACGTTCAGGATCGTCATTTGCCAAGGCGGAAGGAATAGTTTGAATCAAAGCCAAACGTTGCAACAACATGGCCAATTCTGCCAACGCGCTGTCAAAACCAATCGCTCTGGCGGACATTTCCTGAGCCTTTTCCAGCAAGGCTTCCCCGTTTTGATTGATGATTCCTTCAAGCAATTCAAACAAGTATTGTTTATCGACCGCTCCGATCATCTGGCGGACATCTTGTTCGGCCACTTTACCCGAACCCATGGCAATCGCCTGATCTAAAAGGCTCAACGCATCGCGCATCGAGCCGGCGGCGGCACGGCCTAAAAGTTGCAAAGCCTGTGGCTGATAAGGAACGTTTTCACGATCCAAGACATGCGCCAAATGCTCGGCAACCTGCTGGGTTGTCATGTTGCGCAACACAAATTGCAAACAGCGGCTCAATACAGTAATGGGGACTTTATGCGGATCGGTGGTCGCCAAAATAAATTTAACGTGTTCAGGCGGTTCTTCCAAAGTCTTCAGCATGGCATTGAACGCGCTTTTGGAAAGCATATGCACTTCGTCGATGATATAGACTTTGTATTTACCCGCAGTCGGCGCGTATTGCGCGTTTTCCAACACTTCGCGGATATTGTCGATACCGGTATTCGATGCCGCGTCGATTTCCAATAGATCCACATAACGGCCGCTGTCGATTTGCGTACAGCTTTCACACTGACCGCACGGCTCACCATGCACGGCATTTTCGCAGTTCAGGCTCTTGGCCAAAATCCTGGCAATCGTGGTCTTACCCACACCGCGTGTCCCTGTCAGCAGATAGGCATGGTGCAGACGGCCTTCGTCCAGCGCGTTACGCAGGGCTTTGACGACGTGTTCCTGACCGACCAAATCGGCAAAGGTTTTCGGACGCCATTTTCGTGCAAGAACTTGATAAGCCATGTTGTTTCTCTACGGGAAATAAATCGGAAGGCCGTCTGAAAAGAATTCTCCGCTTTTCAGACGGCCTCAGAAAATGGCATATATTCTAGCATTTTTTTGATTTTTATTAAGGATTTTCTATCAAACCGACAGCGACAGCATGTCATTGCAATGTTAGAATGCTACATAAATGATAAGTAATTTGAAGTTTGAAACATCATGTCCGAAATCATACTACGCAACCAATCAGCCACTATGCAAGTAAATACAATGGGCGGATATATTGATTCCCTGATTCTAAAAGGATGGGAAGTCTTATTTCCGAAAACCAGCGTTCAAGTAGGCGATGACACAAAATTACGCGGCGGCATGCACGTCTGCCTACCTCAATTCGGACCTGACAGCAAAAATCATCTGGCCCAACATGGTTTCGGCAGAACTTCAGACTGGGAAATCCGCCATCAAAATGAATCAGATATCGGCTTAAAATTAATCAGCACAGAAAAAGGCTATGAACACGTCGAATGGTTGCTCGATTACAGTCTGCCTAACGAAAATGAAGCCATCGCCATCCTAACTGTCTGCAATTACGGCGAATCACCCATCCGCACGTCCCCAGGATTCCACCCCTACTTTACCGCCGCCGGCACACAATTTGATTTCAACGGCGCCCCATACGATGCCGACTATATCTCCCATACCGAATTTGTTTCCTCCGACCAGGATGCACACGTTGCATTTGACGGCTTGAAACTGGATATCCGTACCCACAATCTGCCTGTGTATGCCCTTTGGAGCGATCGAAACGGTCAATATACTTGTGCAGAGCCAACCGCAGAAGGCAATGCGTTTTTATCCCCTGCCCGAGGAGGACAGTTTGTTTCAGGACACAGCAAAAAACGTTACGCCATGAAAATCAGACTGATAGCTTAACCCCCTTTACAAATCCTCGATATTTAAAAACCACCCCAAAGGGTGGTTTTCTTATGGCTTACAGGCCATTGTTATTGATTGCATTCGCAATATCGCGTACCGCTGTTACATACATACGGCTGTGGTTGTATTGCCATACCGTGTAGAAGTTATTCAGACCCAAATAGTATTCAAATACGCCCGGGCTGGTCTCCAAAGCATACAGCACAGCTTTTTCATTATCGGCAATAGCAGCTTGAGGCACGACACCCAAAGCTTTGAAATCTGCGACAGTGCGCGTCAAGGCAGTTTTCTCATCAATAATCGCCTGCAAGTGCGGAGTAATCGTCAGACTTACCGGCACAACCATCTTACCGCCGGTCTGCCAGCCATGCTGTTTCATATAATTGGCGACAGAAGCCGCCACATCGCCAACATTATTCCAAATATCGCGATGACCATCACCATCATAGTCCACCGCCCATTTACGGTAGCTTGAAGGCATAAATTGCGGCATGCCCATCGCGCCGGCATAGCTGCCTTTGAAGTCAAAGATATTTTCTTTTTCTTCTTTTGCCATCTGCAAAAGTTCACTCAATTCATTTTGGAAAAACTCGGCACGGCGAGGATAATCAAAGGCCAATGTACTCAAGGCATCGGCAACGCGGAAGCTGCCTGTATTTTTACCATAATTGGTTTCAATCCCGAGAATCGCCACAATCAATTCGGCAGGTACGCCGTATTTGCGTGCCACATCATCAATTACGGCACGGTTTGCCGCATAGAATTGTCTGCCGCCATTAAATTTGGCTGCACCAGAGTTACCGGTGCGGAATTCATACCAAGGACGCGAAGTGCTTGGGCGGTACATAATGGTAATAATGTTGCCTTTATACACCACGCCATTAAAGAAATTGCGCAACTCTTCCGCACTGAAACGGCGATTTTTCACTTCATATTGGATAAACTGCTGAACATTGACGTTCTCATTAAAACCGCTGCTGGCAACAGATTCAGCCGCAGCATCAAATACAGGGCGTTTTGCAGAGGAAACAGGCTCGACAGGTTTTGCCGTATCAACAGCAGGCTTTTGCGGAGTGCCGCATGAAGCTAAAGCCAAAGCAGTCAAACCTATCCCAAAGATTTTGATTTTATTCATAAATAATCTCTTTACTAAATAATACGACAAACCCGAACACGAATGAATATTCGGCCAATACATCATCTCTTCCGCTATATTTCTAGACAGACTTAAAAATATAGACAAATCAATATTTACTTACTTCGGCTCAAGCAGATAAACAAGGCCGTCTGAAATTCAAGGAAACCCTTGATTTTCAGACGGCCTTGAATGAATCAATTACTCAGCGGCTGCAACAACAGCAACGGTAATTTTAGCAACAGCGTCAGTGTGCAGAGCTACTTCAACTTCGTATTCGCCAACAGCTTTCAACGGACCGTTAGGCAGACGTACGTTTGCTTTAGCAGCTTGGATACCGGCAGCAACAATCGCTTCAGCGATGTCAGCATTGGTAACAGAACCGAACAGACGACCATCAACACCGGCTTTTTGAGCAACAGTAATGGTTTGGCCTTCCAGTTTTTCTTGACGGGCTTTAGCATCAGCCAAGATTTCAGCTTGTTTGGCTTCCAATTCAGCGCGGCGTGCTTCGAATTCTTTCATGTTGGTTTCGGTTGCACGTTTTGCTTTACCGGCAGGGATCAGGAAGTTGCGTGCGTAACCGTTTTTAACGGTAACGATGTCACCCAAGTTACCCAGACCGCCGATTTTTTCTAACAGAATAATTTGCATGATTTAAACTCCAAAATTATTTGTGTTGATCGGTGTAAGGCAACAGAGCCAGGAAACGGGCACGTTTCACAGCAGTAGCCAACTGACGTTGGTAGTGTGCTTTAGTACCAGTAATGCGGGCAGGGATGATTTTGCCGTTTTCAGAGATGAAGTCTTTCAACAAATCAACTTGTTTGTAATCAACTTCTTGGATTTTTTCAGCCGTAAAGCGGCAGAATTTTCTACGTTTGAATGATTGACGAGCCATTGTCGTTTAACCTTTATATTCTTTAATGTTCTGTATGCGTAGTACCGGCTTGGGGAAGCGTTGGCTGCGTTGCGCCAAAAAACCTTCCGACTCGATGACTGCATCTTGCCGATACTGCCATTCCTCAGCCTGCTTACCTAAAATCCGCGCGGGAATTTCAAATTTGACCAGACATTTTTGTCCGTTTTCTTCCTGCCAAGATTCATGTTGCAACACAATATCTAAAACAGGGATTCCTGCCGGCGTATATCTCAAAGGCTGAACCTGCAAGATACGGGCGGTAAGCTTAATCAGATTGTTCAATCTTATTCAGCTGCTGCAACTTCTTCAGCTGCACCGTTCAGCAAGTTTTTTGCTTTTTCGCCGCCCAGCATTGGGGAAGCTTCAGTTACAGCGTGTTTTGTTTTGATGGTCAGGTGACGCAGTACGGCATCATTGAAGCGGAAAGCAGTTTCCAGCTCTTCAACCACTTCAGGAGTAGTTTCGATATTCATCAAAACATAGTGTGCTTTGTGGATTTTATTGATTGGGTAAGCCAATTGACGACGGCCCCAGTCTTCCAAACGGTGGATTTTACCGCTGGCTTCAGTAATCATGGTTTTGTAACGCTCAACCATAGCAGGCACTTGCTCGCTTTGATCAGGATGAACGATAAACACGATCTCGTAATGACGCATGTTATCTCCTTATGGATGATTAAAAACAGCCTTTCACCATGCGAAGTAAAAGGCAAGGCAAAGAGGCTGAATTTTATCCGCATTTCTTAAAAAATACAAGTCTGAATTCAAAATCCACTTTCTTTTCAATTAAAAAACAACATTAGGCCTTATGGTTATTTCCTAGCAAACCACTCAACTATCTGCCAAAAATCTGCTAAAATCTGCCCCATCCTAATAAATACAGCATCAGAAGGCACACAATCATGGCTCTTTTGCAGATTTCAGAACCCGGCATGTCCGCCGCCCCCCATCAACACCGCCTCGCCGTAGGCATTGATTTAGGTACAACCAACAGCTTGGTTGCCACCGTCCGCAGCGGCAGCGCAGTCTGCCTGCCCGATTCAGACGGCCGCACCACCCTGCCTTCAGTTGTCCGTTATTTGGATGGCGAAGTCGAAGTCGGCAAAAACGCCCTTTCTGCCCAAAAAACCGATCCGCTAAATACAGTCAGCTCTGCCAAACGCCTGATCGGCCGCACCCTTACCGACCTCGCACAAGAGGCGCAATACCTGCCCTATCGATTTACACCCAATGAGCGCGTGGTCGAGTTAAACACCCGTCAAGGTGCCAAAACGCCTATCGAAGTATCGGCAGAAATTCTCAAAGCCCTCAAATCGCGTGCAGAAGAATCATTAGGCGGCGATTTGGTTGGTGCCGTCATTACCGTACCCGCTTATTTTGACGATGCCCAACGTCAAGCCACCAAAGATGCCGCGCGTTTGGCAGGCTTGAATGTATTGCGCCTCCTCAACGAGCCGACCGCCGCCGCAATCGCCTACGGACTGGACAACGCCTCAGAAGGCACGTTTGTCGTTTATGACTTGGGCGGCGGCACATTCGACGTATCCGTATTGCAACTGACCAAAGGCCTGTTTGAAGTCAAAGCCACCGGAGGTAACAGCGCATTGGGTGGCGATGACTTCGACCATCGTTTGTTCTGCTACCTGCTCGAACAAAACGACCTTTCCAAACTCAACGAACAAGACAGCCAACTTCTGCTTTCCCTTGTCCGTACCGCCAAAGAAAAACTGACCACTCAAACCGAAGCCGTCATCGAAACCACACTTTCAGACGGCCATAAAGTCCATACCGTCATTACCCGCCAAGAGTTTCACAATCTGACCCAAAATCTGGTACAAAAAACCATCGAGCCCGTCAAACAGGCTTTGAAAGATGCCGGAGTAACTAAGGCGGATGTTAAGGGCGTGATTATGGTTGGCGGCTCTACTCGCATGTTGCACGTTCAACAAGCAGTTGCCACATTCTTTGGCCAAACCCCGCTGAATAACCTCAATCCTGACGAAGTCGTCGCACTCGGCGCCGCCATACAGGCAAACGTCCTTGCCGGCAACAAAACCGATGGCGAATGGCTGCTGCTGGACGTGACACCCTTATCGCTTGGTCTGGAGACCTACGGTGGTCTTGCCGAGAAAATCATTCCTCGCAACTCCACCATTCCTACTGCACGCGCGCAGGACTTCACCACCTTCAAAGACGGTCAAACCGCTATGACGATACACGTCGTGCAAGGCGAGCGCGAACTCGTTTCCGACTGCCGCAGCCTTGCCAAATTTACCCTGCGCGGCATTCCGCCCATGGCTGCAGGCGCAGCGCGTATCCGCGTGACCTTCCAAGTTGACGCTGACGGTTTGCTGTCTGTTTCCGCACAAGAACAAAGCACCGGCGTACAGGCGCAAATCGAAGTCAAACCTTCCTACGGCTTGGACGACAGCACCATCACTCAAATGCTCAAAGACAGCATGAGCAACGCTGCCGAAGACATGGCCGCACGAGCACGCGCCGAAGCCATAGTCGAAGCCGAAAGTCTGACCGACGCCGTCAACGCCGCTCTTGAATTGGATAGCGATTTATTGGAAGCCGAAGAATTGCAACAGATTCAACAAGATATCACCAACTTGCAAGGCCGTCTGAAAGACGGCAAAGCCGAAGACATCCGTGCCGCCGTTGCCAAACTCAGCCACAGCACCGACAACTTCGCCGCCAAACGCATGAACCGCAACATCCAACGTGCGCTGACAGGTCAAAGTGTGGATGATATTTAACTAAGACATCAGAGGGATAATAATGGAAGAATATGAAAATCAGCTCAATTCAATAAAAAATTCCTTAGATTCAGATTCTACCAATAGAGAACAAACCTTTCCTGTTCGCACTATTTTAGGATGGTTTGGAGTATCTAGGAGAGGAGCAAAGATATCTAATAAAATTCGTAGTGAATTAAAAAAATATGAATTAATTACTGATCCAGATTTTGAACAGGTTTATATAGATAAATCAGTTACATTCAAGAAAAAATTATCAGAAACGTTATCTGATAATCTTGATATAGATCCAAGCCATAAAATTGGTCGTTTAAAAGCAGCTAATAGCAAGCCTACTTTCATTAATAGAAATGCCAAATTATCACAGGCTTTGACGCTAATGCTTTTAAATGATTTCTCTCAGCTTCCTGTCATGCAAAGTGAACGTTTGCCAAATGGGTTTATTAGCTGGAAAACTATAGGTGAAAAATTAGCTATTCCGTCTTCATTAAGTGACTTAGAAAACAAAACTGTATCTGACTTTATGTCCGACGATGTCGTAATAGTAACTAAAGATGAAACCATCTTCAGTGTACTTACGCAAATCTCAAAAAATGATTTTTTATTGATTAAGGAGTCAACAAATAATTCTCTTATTACAGGAATAGTAACCATAAGTGATCTAAACGATCAATTTCATATGCTTGCAAAACCATTCTTGCTTATTAGTGAAATTGAGAATGGAATTCGTCAACTTCTTGATAAACTTGATTTGACAAATAGTGAACTTGAAGCCGCAAAAAATCCAAACAGTTCAGAAACAATTGAATCAATTGCTGATTTGAGTTTTGGAGGGTATTACACTCTTCTGGGCAAACCTGACATTTGGTCGCGTCTCGGATTGAGTCTTGATAGACAAACATTCATAGAAACTCTAGATAAAATTCGTGAAATTAGAAACGATATTATGCACTTCGATCCAGATGGTTTAGATGATGAGAGTATTAAAACATTAGAAGAGTTTGCCCACTTTCTCAAGTCCCTCAGAAAGTGTTATCAAAAAATTTGATCTAAAACCACAAATGTAATTTATTTAATGAGACTCTGGCACCAAACCCTTATCCCCCTACCCCCCCGCGCCCAGCTTTTGGGGCAACACCGCGAATGCGCAGCACTGCGCGGAGCAGGCTGGGGCAGGCCGCATGCGACGGTAAATTACGTTTTTACCCATTCGCCCTACAAACTCTATCTGTATCACGCGTTAATTATGGAAGAGATGGAAAAGCGCGGTTACAAACCCGATGCTTTATGGAGAGACCCGCTATATCGTGGCAAAGCCATTGCCCCATACCATTCGCACGCAGCTGAAACAGCTACTTCGCCGATTTATGCTGAACATGATGATGCTTACTTGGACGAATGTCTGGAAAATTTAAAAAGTAAAGGCATCATGTTATAAACCCATTTTTCAGACGGCCTGAATATTGAATATCCAAGGCCGTCTGAAACCACTTTAACCACAACCACTCTTAAACAACCGAGACAATAAAAATGCCAAAAATTACCGTACTCCCACACGCGACATTATGCCCCGAAGGCGCAGTTATCGAAGATGCACCGGAAGGCCAAACCGTCCTTGACGTACTGCTTGACCACGATATCGAAGTCGATCACGCCTGCGAAAAATCCTGTGCCTGCACAACCTGCCACGTCATCATCCGCAAAGGTTTTGACAGCTTAGAAGAGCCGAGTGAACTGGAAGAAGACCTGCTCGACCAGGCATGGGGCTTGGAAGCCGATTCACGCTTGAGCTGTCAGGCGGTCGTTGCCGATGAAGATTTGGTTGTAGAAATTCCTAAATACACCATCAACCACGCTCGTGAAGACCATTAAAACAAGGTTCAATGAAAAAGGCCGTCTGAAACCATGTGCGTTATGGTTTCAGACGGCCTTTTGGTTACATCCCAAATTATTCGATATGAGGAAAAATAAAACGCATACGGGAAATCTGCATAGCAGCCACCTTCTGAGTAGCAGAATAATTTTCGATTTTTTCTTGAATTCTGATTTGATGCAGATTGCCGTTATGCTTAGGAGCAGATTTTTGAGGCTCATTTGTCGCCTGCAACTCTTGCTCTGTTTTCAACGCCTCCTCCGCCTCGATGGCCGAAAGTGTAGCCTCATCCCTTACCAAACCGAAACGCTCGATAATGGCATTGGCTTCATCTATATAATGAGATTTGTCCGCACCATTTTCCAACACCGCATCTTCAAGCACGACCGACAAATGCTTGCCGCAATTTTCGATACGCTCGGCGATACGCGAATAAACCATCCAACGTTTCAACCTCAACGCGCCTGCATCGTCATTGGGTGAAGCGGCATCCAGTTTAATCAAACCATAATGCTTGCCGTAATACAGACGGAACACCAGCTGCTTCAAACCTTCTGTTTCGTCCAGCATCCGATAAAGTTCGCGAACCAACAACAGCAAACGGTCAAATGCGCCTGCTTTAGACAGATACTCCGGATCATCGGAAGCAAGCGCGTAAATCAGTTTGGACAGCTTGGCGTTGAGTGCGTTATTCATCTTTTTTTTCCTTTTATTTTTAAGCGATGGATTTTCTTAAGAGCCATTCCAAAAAATTTGGTTGCATAGCGAAATGTAAATTTTGCATGAAAACCAAATCATTCAAAGCGGAATAGAAAGTGTAAAACGGCAGATTGCCGTGAATTTTAAGTGTCTTGCCGTATTTTAACGCAACTATGCTATTTTGTTAAAAAATAGCGCCATCATTTATCTGCCCATCTTCCGTAAAACAATCTGGCAGTCCGACTTCTTCTTGATTAAAATAATTACTAATAGCCCAAACCCAATAAAGGAACACATCATGAAATGGACAGATACCCAACGCATCGCCGAAGAACTCTACGACTTACACGGCGACAGCATCGATCCGAAAACCGTACGTTTTACCCAACTGCGTGATTTGATTATGGCTTTGCCTGAATTTGACGATGATCCAGCGCGTTGCGGCGAGCGTATTCTCGAAGCCGTGCAACAAGCATGGATAGATGAAGCAGAATAATCTTTCCCCCCTTCCCTATCAAACAAGACCTCAGGCAGTTTTTCAGACGGCCCGAGGTCTTTATTAAATCTATTCATACAATTTCGGAAAATTTCGAAATTGACTCATGTTAACCTCAAATTTATTATGCAGTCTGACAACAAATAAAAGATATGCAGAAGGTGCATAACCATGAATCACGCTCGAGAAATCGCCGCTTTAAACAACAGCCTTTCCGATTTGAAAGGCGACATCAACGTTTCATTCGAATTTTTCCCGCCGAAAAACGAACAAATGGAAACCATGTTATGGGATTCCATCCATCGCCTGCAAACCTTGCATCCGAAATTCGTTTCCGTAACCTACGGTGCAAACTCCGGCGAACGCGACCGCACACACAGTATCGTCAAACGCATCAAACAAGAAACCGGCCTTGACGCCGCCCCCCACCTGACCGGTATCGATGCCAGCCCTGACGAGTTGCGTCAAATTGCCAAAGACTATTGGGACAGCGGTATCCGCCGCATCGTTGCCCTGCGTGGTGACGAGCCGCCCGGCTATGAGAAAAAACCTTTCTATGCCGAAGATTTGGTCAAGCTGTTGCGCTCCGTTGCCGACTTTGACATTTCCGTAGCGGCCTATCCAGAGGTGCACCCGGAAGCCAAATCCGCACAAGCCGATTTGATTAATCTGAAACGTAAAATCGATGCGGGTGCAAACCACGTTATTACCCAATTCTTCTTCGACGTGGAAAGCTATCTGCGCTTTCGCGACCGTTGCGTGATGATGGGCATTGACGTTGAAATCGTTCCCGGCATCCTGCCCGTAACCAATTTCAAACAATTGACCAAAATGGCCCAAGTGACCAACGTCAAAATCCCAAGCTGGCTGTCTAAAATGTACGAAGGTTTGGATGACGACCAAGGCACGCGCAACCTTGTTGCCGCCAGCATCGCCATCGACATGGTCAAAGTCCTCTCGCGCGAAGGTGTCAAAGACTTCCACTTCTACACCCTCAACCGCAGCGAACTGACTTACGCCATCTGCCATATTTTGGGTGTGCGCCCCCGTTAATAAAACAGACGGCCTCCCCATTCTGATTTACAATATCGAACATTCAGGCCATACCGGCCTGATTCAAAATTCCAACTAGGAGAGTTAACATGACAACATTGCATTTTTCAGGCTTCCCGCGCGTCGGTGCCTTCCGCGAATTGAAATTCGCACAAGAAAAATACTGGCGCAAAGAAATCAGCGAGCAAGAATTGCTGGCTGTTGCTAAAGACTTGCGCGAGAAAAACTGGAAACACCAAGCTGCCGCCAACGCTGATTACGTTGCCGTAGGTGATTTCACTTTCTACGACCACATCCTCGACCTGCAAGTTGCCACCGGTGCCATCCCTGCCCGTTTCGGCTTCGACAGCCAAAACCTGTCTTTGGAACAATTCTTCCAACTGGCCCGTGGTAACAAAGACCAATTCGCTATCGAAATGACCAAATGGTTCGACACCAACTACCACTACTTGGTGCCTGAATTCCACGCCGATACCGAATTCAAAGCCAACGCCAAACACTACGTTCAACAACTGCAAGAAGCCCAAGCTTTGGGCCTGAAAGCCAAACCGACCATCGTCGGCCCATTGACTTTCCTGTGGGTAGGTAAAGAAAAAGGCGCTGTCGAATTCGACCGTCTGAGCCTGTTGCCTAAACTGTTGCCTGTTTACGTTGAAATCCTGAACACTTTGGTTGAAGCCGGTGCCGAATGGATTCAAATCGACGAGCCAGCTTTGGCTGTTGACCTGCCTAAAGAATGGGTAGAAGCCTACAAAGACGTTTACGCCACTTTGAGCAAAGTAAACGCCAAAATCCTGTTGAGCACTTACTTCGGTTCTGTTGCCGAACACGCTGCTTTGCTGAAATCCCTGCCTGTTGACGGCCTGCACATCGACTTGGTACGCGCTCCTGAGCAACTGGACGCATTTGCTGACTACGACAAGGTTCTGTCTGCCGGCGTTATCGACGGCCGCAACATTTGGCGCGCCAACCTGAACAAAGTTTTGGAAACTGTCGAGCCTCTGCAAGCCAAACTGGGCGACCGTTTGTGGATCTCCAGCTCTTGCTCTCTACTGCACACTCCATTTGACTTGTCAGTCGAAGAAAAACTGAAAGCCAACAAACCTGATCTGTACTCTTGGTTGGCATTCACCCTGCAAAAAACCCAAGAATTGCGCGTTCTGAAAGCCGCATTGAACGAAGGCCGTGATTCCGTTGCCGAAGAACTGGCTGCCAGCCAAGCTGCTGCCGACTCCCGTGCCAACAGCAGCGAAATCCACCGTGCAGACGTTGCCAAACGCCTGGCAGATTTGCCTGCCAACGCAGACCAACGCAAATCTCCATTTGCCGACCGTATCAAAGCGCAACAAGCATGGTTGAACCTGCCTCTGCTGCCGACTACCAACATCGGTTCTTTCCCACAAACTACCGAAATCCGCCAAGCACGCGCAGCCTTCAAAAAAGGCGAACTGTCTGCTGCCGATTACGAAGCCGCGATGAAAAAAGAAATCGCCTTGGTGGTTGAAGAGCAAGAAAAACTGGACTTGGACGTACTGGTACACGGCGAAGCCGAGCGTAACGACATGGTTGAATACTTCGGCGAATTGTTGAGCGGTTTTGCATTCACCCAATACGGCTGGGTACAAAGCTACGGCTCACGCTGCGTTAAACCACCTATCATCTTCGGTGACGTAAGCCGTCCTGAAGCCATGACTGTCGCTTGGTCTACTTACGCACAAAGCCTGACCAAACGCACGATGAAAGGTATGTTGACCGGCCCTGTAACCATTCTGCAATGGTCTTTCGTCCGCAACGATATTCCTCGCTCTACCGTGTGCAAACAAATCGCACTGGCCCTGAACGACGAAGTATTGGATCTGGAAAAAGCCGGCATCAAAGTCATCCAAATTGACGAACCTGCCATCCGCGAAGGTCTGCCTTTGAAACGTGCCGATTGGGATGCTTACCTGAACTGGGCCGGCGAATCTTTCCGCCTGTCCTCTACCGGTTGCGAAGACAGCACCCAAATCCACACTCATATGTGCTACTCCGAGTTCAACGACATCCTGCCAGCCATCGCCGCTATGGACGCTGACGTCATCACGATCGAAACTTCACGTTCCGATATGGAGCTCTTGACTGCGTTCGGCGAATTCAAATACCCGAACGACATTGGCCCAGGTGTTTACGACATCCACAGCCCACGCGTACCGACTGAAGCTGAAGTTGAGCACCTGTTGCGCAAAGCCATCGAGGTTGTACCGGTTGAACGTCTGTGGGTGAACCCAGACTGCGGCCTGAAAACACGTGGTTGGAAAGAAACTCTGGAACAACTCCAAGTGATGATGAACGTAACCCACAAACTGCGTGCCGAACTGGCTAAATAATGTGAGTTAGATGAAAAGGCCGTCTGAAAATTTTCAGACGGCCTTTTTTTATTTATCGATATTTAAACCATAAAGATTACAGCTTCAACAGCTTACAAAATCCCTGTCGTTGTATGATGTTCTTCCACTCCTGATGTATACACGTTCTGAGTATGGTGATACACAGTCTCTTTAGTCGTTTCAACAATATGGTTGACTTCTGACAAGATATCGCTCAAGGCAACTTTACTGCCGGTCGTATTCACCTTTGTCAGTGCTGCACCATTATGGCTATTGCCTTCAGAATACGTGTTGATGTCATTCTCAAAGCGCAGCCATGAATCATACAACTTGCCTTTAATGTCCGTCATGATTTTGTTGTTGGCTATATTTAAAGATGCTTTGCCTTTAGGGTTGGTACTGTGTACGTCTATCAATGCATCATTCAAATCACCACCAAGTTTCAATGTATTATTGGTGATGTTGTACTCTTTGGCATTGCTCTTTAAATAAGCAAATTCGACATAGCCGGCAGATTCTTCACGCACGGAAATTTTGTTATTGTGAATCGTTACCGCACCATGCATAGCAACATTGCCATGGTGTTCTTCCACATAAACCGGTACTGCACCTTTCATAATCTTGCCGATATCGGCATTATTGCCGCTGATGGTAATGGTACCGCTACCAATGCCGTTTTTAGATAAAACGCGGTCGTAGGTATCGTTGATGACGGCAATCAGATATTTGGTGGATTCGCCGCTGATCTTGTTGTTTGCCATATTGAGCGTGTAATCCATTTTGCTTTCATGGTTACGGAACTCAATCGCGTAAGTCTGAATATTGTTTTGATAAACCGTCAGATTTTTAATGACATTATTGCTGATATCGAAATAACCTTTATCAGCCGAGTGCAAATCTTTGTATTGGGTATTGGTTTGTACCTGGATACCTGAATACATGTGGTAGTACTTACCCAAGTCATCATCAACATTCAAACGGAAGCTCGGGTCTTGGATAATGGTATTGCCGGTAATTTTGACTTTATCCATAGAAAACTGGCGGTTGTAGGCAACAATGCCATACAGTCGGTCACCCGTTAACACATTGTCTTCAATGACAATGCCTGTACCATCATGCACATCCAAGCCTTTGCGGTAGTTGTGGTCGGTCGTGTTTTTACGGTATGTGATGCCGTAATTGTAGCTGCCGGCAGCCACAGCCATACCGTAGCCTGTCCCGCCGTCCGCTTCGTGGCCGTTCCAATCCAAACGGTTGCCCTCGCCAATAAAGTTTTGTTGGAAACCGATCAGCGCACCGGCAACGCGGTTGTGGTGCAGATACGAATCGACAATACGGTTGTTTTCACCCAAAGGCAGCGCTTCATATTTTTCATCGATTTCGCCGCTTTGTACGCGCGCTTTAAAGGTCAGCTTTTGACCTTTTTCCGTCTCCAAAGAAGCGGTCGAGGTAAACATCACACCAGCGCGATTGGCACCGGAAACCTCTACTTTACTGATTAAAGTATTGTCCGCATCGTTCACCAAAATACCGTTTACCTTGCCAAAATAGCTTAAGCCTTTGCGGTAAAAATCAGGGTTAGTATATAGAACCGAAAAATCGGCAATGGTTTTATTGTTTTGCCCATCGATCAAGATACCGGCAAATTCGCGGATATCGTCATGGTTGGTGTCCGGATTGAATTCGCCTGTTTGCGCTTTATCAAACGTTACTTTGGTTTTGCCCATGCCCGAACCAAACAAACCACGCGCGCCGGAGACGGTTTTATCCATCACAATCTGATTGGAAATATAGTAAGTGCCATCCAAGAAGACCATGGCTTTTTCTTTGTGCGCCACCTCTAAAGCTGCTTTAAATGCCTGAAGGCTGTCTTTTTTACCCTGCGCATCGGCACCAAAATCATTCACACGAACGTAATTTCCATACTCTTTAGATTCATACACGCGGTATTTTCCGGATAGACCTTCCCTGCCTTCAGCATGGTCGTCAATTTTGTTTGCTTTACCCGAACTGAGGTGGCCGTCGTGGCTATTGATTGCTTTTTTACCGGAAGAAACGCCCGCTATTTTGTCATGGCCGTCTGAATCCTTCAGATTCTTTTTATGGACAATCTCAACGGTTTCTTTTTCTTCGGCAACTCTGTCTTCCGCCTCTTTTTCTTTGCGTGCGGCTTCTTGTTTGGCTTTACGCTCTGCAATCGCTTTTTCGACTGCCGCTTTATGCGCTTCTTTTGCGCGTTCGACCGCCTTTGCTTTGGCAGCGGCAGCCTCGGCTATTTTTTTTGCTTTAGCCTCTTCGTAAATTTTTTGCTTTTCAGCCAGAATTTTTTCCATCGATTTATTGACTGGTTTAGCTGCCGTTGCTTTATCGGTAGCGGCAGGTTTATTTGTTACTTTAGGCGCAATGATATGTTTACTGGAAACGCTGCTTACAGAAGCAACACTGGCCCGTGCAACATGCATTTTTGTCACAAGGCCGTCTGAAGATGATGATGAACTGTCAAATCTTGCTGCCTCCGCCACATGCACTACTTCTCTCGTTACCGTATTTTTACCGCTTAATTGCTTAAGCTCAGGAGAAACCGACGGCATATCCCCCCAATTGTGGGTGTGTATCCATTCTTTTAGAGGAGAAGATGATTTGGAATTTGCTTCAGGTGTGGATGAGCCGTGACGAATGTGGGTACGGCCAAGAGGAGCAAGTTTATGTGACATAATCAGCGTATTTCCTTGTATCGAATATCGCCTTTCCCACCGCACAAGCGTGCAACAAAAAAGCCGATTGATTAAAGAGGTAAGACGGATTCTGTCGTAACAACAATTGCCTGTATAAAGGCCAAACTGAAGTTGGCCGCTTTGAGAAACTCGGCAGCGTTTCCCCTTCTGCCGGTTTTCTGATTGGAAACGGTCATGGTGTCAGACAGAACCCTTGGATGACTTTATATAGGCGATCTGTCCGCGTACCATGTATCCGGTTATTTTTGACGGAAATGTATCAGAGTCCCTTTTTAATTGATTAGTTCATCCAGAGTTAAGTTATTTTTGATTTTTATAGCAAAATAAAAATGGTTTTATCTTGCACTGGTTTCCTTTTTGACTTGACAGAGTGAATCCCGCGAAGCCAAAAAGGAGGGAAATTCTAACACGATATGTTTTTAGCATTCCCTATTTAACTAAATTTACAAAATATACAGAATAAATATCTATAACTGTTTTTAACTTCTTCTAAAAATCAATAAAATTCGATATTTCCAATATGTATTTTTACAACATGACTGCGCATTATATACCGATTATCTAAAAATACTACCGTTTGTTTAAAAAATTTAGCATTTTATTATCGCTTTTTCCTTCTAAATGCCAATAAAAAAGCCGTCTGAAAAAATATTTCAGACGGCCTTTTATATTAACGTTCTACTTAACAAACTTCGACCAACCAGCCGTGTTTGTCTTCTGTCAAACCGTATTGAATGTCGGTAATCGCCTTACGGATTGCGTAACCGCGCTCTTGGCTCTTCACTTCAATTTCTTTGCCATCAATCACGAAAGAAGTTACTGGAGAAATAACCGCAGCCGTACCAGTCAGAATCGCTTCCGCACCATTCTCAATCGCAGTTTTCAGCTCGTCGACAGTAAAGTTGCGCTCGGTAACAGTGTAACCCAAATCTTTGGCAACAGTCAGCACGGAATCACGGGTAACGCCGTGCAGGAATTCATCTGTCAACGGTTTGGTAATGATTTCATCGCCGTTAATCAGGATAAAGTTGGACGCGCCGGTTTCCTGAACGTCGCCATTCGGGCAGAACAATACTTGGTTTGCACCATGCTCTGCTTTGGCTTTCAATACCCAAGGCATGGCGGAAGCGTAGTTGCCGCCGCATTTCACACGACCCATATGTGGGGCGCAACGGATATGTTCGGTTTCCACCAAGATTTTAACGGGCGAACCGGCTTTGAAATAGTCACCGACAGGAGAAGCCAGAATGTACAGCAAGGCTGTTTCGGAAGGAGAACCGGCTTTGCCGATCACAGGGTCGGTACCGATCAAAGTCGGACGCAGGTACAAAGCGGCAGGCGCATCAGGGATTTCCTCGGCGGAACGTTTGACCAATTCGATCAAAGCATTCAAATAAGCCTCTGTCTCAGGACACGGTAGGTGCAGAATATCTGCGCTTTGCTGCATACGCGCGATGTTAGCAGTCGGGCGGAACATCACGATTTTGCCGTTTGCCTGACGGAATGCCTTCAAACCTTCAAAACATTCGCTGCCATAATGCAAAGCATGTGCGCCGGGGGCGAGTGTCAGGTCTTTGGAAGATTGCCATTCTACCGGTTGCCATTTACCTTCACGATAAGCGATAACGGGCATTTCAGCGTGGAAAACGCTGCCGAATACGGCTGGGACTGGTCTGCTCATGATGATTGCCTTTCTTATTCTGATTTGTAAGATAATAACTAAAGACTGAACAATACGCCTTTCAATATGGGTTTGACAAGTACCCGTCAGCATAAAGACACCATCTCCCCTGCCGTCTGAAACATGCCGTTCTATCCGAAATCCGGCAAATCGTTTAAACTGATACCATTTTTCAGACGGCCTGCCCCAACCGCAGCCAACCCGGAGTAACCCATGAAACTCATCTATACCATCATCAAAATCCTGATTCTTCTTGTTTTCCTCCTGCTGGCCATTACCAATACCCACACCGTATCCTTCTTCTACCTGCCCGGCCAAAACATCAATCTGCCGCTAATTGTCGTGCTTTTCGGTGCATTTATTATCGGTATCGTGTTCGGTATGTTTGCCCTCTTCGGCCGTCTGCTGTCCCTGCGCAGCGAAAACAACCGCCTGCGTGCCGAAGTGAAAAAATACGCCCACCTTTCCGAAAAAGACCTGACCCCGGTCAAAACCGAAACACCGGCAACGACTTCCGAAGCCACTCCCAAAGCGTAATGCCACCAATCAATAAAGGAATACCATGGACAACGAATTGTGGGTCATCTTACTGCCCATCGTCCTCCTCCCCGTTTTCTTCGCTATGGGCTGGTTTGCCGCGCGCGTCGATATGAAGACCGTCCTGAAACAGGCTAAAAGCATACCGGCAGGGTTTTACAAAAGCCTTGACGCCCTCGTTGACCGCAACAGTGGCCGCGCCGCGCGCGAATTGGCGGAAGTGATTGACCAACAGCCGCAGTCATACGACTTAAACCTGACCCTAGGCAAGCTCTACCGTCAACGCGGCGAAAACGACAAAGCCATCAATATGCACCGCGCCCTGCTCGATTCGCCCGACACAGTCAACGAAAAACGCGCGCGCGTGCTTTTTGAATTGGCGCAAAACTACCAAAGCGCAGGCTTGGTGGACCGTGCCGAACAAATCTTCCTCGGCTTGCAGGAAGGCGATATGGCACGCGAAGCCCGCCAACACCTTTTGAGTATTTACCAACAAGACCGCGACTGGGAAAAAGCCATCGAAATGGCGCAACTCTTGAGCCATGACGAACAAACCTACCAGTTTGAAATCGCCCAGTTCTATTGCGAAATCGCCCAAGCCGCACTGTTCAAGTCCAACTTCGACGCCGCACGCTACAACATCGGCAAAGCACTCGAAGCCAACAAGAAATGTACGCGCGCCAACATCATCCTCGGCGACATCGAATACCGTCAGGGCAACTTCCCTGCCGCAGTGGAAGCGTATTCCGCCATCGAGCAGCAAAACCACGCCTATCTGAGCATGGTCGGCGAGAAGCTCTATGAAGCCTATGCCGCGCAAGGCAAGCAGGAAGAAGGCCTCAACCGCCTCATCGGCTATATGCAAACCTTTCCCGATCTTGACCTGATCAACGTCATCTACGAAAAGGCTCTGCTGCTCAAAGGCGAAACCGAAGCGGCGCAAATCGCTGTCGAACTCGTCCGCCAAAAACCCGACCTCAACGGCGTGTACCGCCTGCTTGGCTTGAAACTCAGCAGTATGAATCCGGAGTGGAAAGCCGACACCGATATGATTCGTTCCATTATCGGCCGCCAGCTGCAAAAAAGCGTTATGTACCGCTGCCGCAACTGCCACTTCAAATCCCAAGTCTTCTTCTGGCACTGCCCAGCCTGCAACAAATGGCAAACCTTTACGCCGAATAAAATCGAGATTTGATCAAACGTTGAGCATCAAAAAAGGCCGTCTGAAATCTTTTCAGACGGCCTTTTTATTACAAAGCAAAGAAAGGAAGCAAGAATCGTTCCAACAAGAAAAAAATAAAGTTGAATCATACTTAATTATTCGGAAAAAATATGAGAAAGAGTATAATAGTTGGATATAAGAGAAGTTTTAGGAGCAAATATGAAAATTCACTTTGAAAAAGGACTTCAGTTAGAAAATGCCCAACTCATTTGTCAGTGGTCTAATGCTTTGGGAGAAAGTTTTCAGAAGCAATGGATGGGGCCAAAGATTTCTTATCCCTTGATTGCCCAATCCTTGCAAAAGATGGAAGGGATTTTTTCCATTTTTGTTGGAGAAGAGTTTGTAGGCATCATCCAGAAAATCAAACTAGAAGATAAAAATCTTCATATTGGAAGATTTCTCATAGCTCCACAGAAGCAGGGAAAAGGATTAGGTAGAAAAGCTTTTCAATACTTTCTTCAAGAAATGTTTGAAAATGAAGAAATAGAAAGTATTTCCCTAACGGTTTTTGAGTCAAATCAAATAGCTAGAGACCTCTACCAAAAAGAGGGATTTGAAATTGTTCAAACCATTGAAGTTCCAGAACGTAAATACATAATGAGAAAATCTAGGTAAGAACTAAATTACACTAGAAATTGTCCCCTTTATCAAAGTGGCTCAAAATATAGTCTTACACACCAACAATATCTACTCAACAACGCTGCTCTGCCCATGCCAACGCCGCTACAATCTGAGCCTCAATATCGGCATTAAATTCGCCGGCACGGTACGCATCGCGCAATTCCGTGCGACCGGTTTCATCTGCCGCAATTTGGTTTAACACCACTTGCGGAAACTCGTTAAACACAGGCCCGGCCTCTTCATGCCCCATCAGGAACAGTGCAGGAATTTTTTGGTTGGTACGGACGATTTCCTGTTGGCGAGGATTATCGAAACGGCTGCTGTCGTCAAAATCGTTACGGGCAATATAGTTGACGCGGATATTGGGGTTCAACTCCGCCATTTTCTGAATAAACGGCACAAACACGCGACAATCAGGACAATATGGCGCAGCGGCAAGCAACCAGTTTTGCGGACGACTGATCTTTTTAACCTCTGCTACCGTTTGCGCCGACAACTCGGTCGCCTGATAGAGTTGCTGCTGTTTCAATTTGTCTTCTTCAGTATCAAAATCCAAATATTCTGCATAAGTGGCCATGCTTTACTCCTGTTCTGTTGCATTGGTTTTCCCTGCTACGCCGGTCAAAAGTGGAACAAGTAGATTGACGACGAGGTTTTCAAATAGTGGCTCATCAAGCGGCGATTCTTCCGAATGACCAAACACCAGCTTCACTTCGGTATATTCTTTCTGCCCTTTGCTCATTTTATTGCCATTAAAAACATCATGGGCTTTTCTCAAGGCAGCATCCCAATCCTCTTTCTTGTTGTACTCCTCCGCAGCGGCAAGGCTGGTTTTGGCAAAAAACGGCAAGGGGGTATTTTGTCCGATTCGGAAATATACCAACCATTCTTTCAAAAGTGCCCTCGCCACCTCTTGCCCGATGGCGGCATAGGTTTCGGTCTGTCCCAGGCTGACAATATAGGTTTGTCGGCTTTCAACGGATTTAGGGGCGATGGCGCAAAAAATCAAATGCTCCAATAAACGGGCAATGCGGTTGGGTGCATTGTCTTTTTGATTTAGGAACACAATGCGGCCGCACTCATAAAGATTGCCGATGGTGCCTTGTAAAACCAAATCGTCAAAGGATTCTTCATAAGGTTCAGACGGCCTTTTGTTACTGTGTATCAACTCGGTATCCACGTTTTTCGCAGATATCTGATACTGCTTCTGCCATAAGCCGCCCAACTCGCCTACCGGCATCAGACTTTCTGCATTCAGCCGAATGGCCGTATCTTCAAAATCTTCACCTTTGCGCCGCGCATCCAAATAGGCATCGGCAATCCGACCTTCATGTTGCGGCTCAAACGGTTCGGCAGATTCCCATGCGCCGTCCAGATACGGCTGATCCCAGCTTAAATTTTTCTTCAGCCAAACTTTGACAGGATTGCGCCAAAAACTGATGAGTTCGCCTTGATGAATGGTTTTGCCCGGCTCTTCCTGACTTAAAGCCTCAAGGAAAAACGGCTGCGCTTCCGCTTGCGGTTGGTTCAATGCATCGGCATAATCTTGGCGCGTACTGAAGAGGCCGTCTGAAAGCGCGTCCTTTTGGAAATAACGGCGCGAAAACGCCTGCAAAGGATGATGTTTCACCCATTTCTCCGACAACTCACGCCCGCTTTTCCCCGTCATGGCGGCGATGGTATCCAGCAGCTCGCTGATTAATGAAGACGGCGCAAACTCGGCATCATTGCGTATATCGCGGCCGATATAAGACAAATACAACATTTCGCGCGCGCTGATTAAGGCTTCGAGGAAGAGATAACGGTCGTCGTCACGGCGGGCGCGGTCGCCTTTTTTCGGATGTTTGGCAATCAGGTCGAACACCGCCGCTTTGGTATTGCGAGGAAAATCGCCGTCATTCAAACCCAGTAGGCAAACCATTTTAAACGGCAGGCTGCGCATCGGCACCATACTGCAAAAAGTGATGCCGCCGCTCAAAAATCCGGCTTGGCTTTCGCTGTCCAAAAAGCGGCGGATATGGCGGATAACGGTTTTACACGGCAACAATCCGTCAAATTCGGCCAACTGCGCCTCTTCCTGCCATTTCGCCAAAGACTGCTCAAACTGCTGCTTGGCGTATTGGTCGTCCGTATCCGGAGCAAACAGTTTCTCCAGCAAATCACGGCAACGCTGCACCCAGCTCTCCACATTGGCAGGCTCTTGCCATTGCGCCGCCATATCGGCTAAAGTACGGATAAATTCGGCAAAACCGCTGAACACGTCCAGCTGATTGACATTGCTATGCCACGCGCTCACGCCCTGCCACATGCCGTTGCCGCCTTCAGGCAGCATCCAGCCCAAGGCCAAACGCTCTACCGCCTGCTGCCAAGTAAAGAGGTTGTCTTTACCCTCGCGCATGGTTTGGTCCAACCCCCAATGCACATTCAATCCGGCAACAGTCTCATGCAGCAGCGGCACATCCTCTTCGCTCAAACCGAAGCGTTGCAGCACCAACCAACTCTCCAGTAAAGGCAAAACCTTGTCCACTTCAAACCGGCTCTCCAGCAAGTCCAAAGTTTGCGCCAAAGCATACAGCAAGGGCTGACGGCGGCTGAGTTTCACATCCGAAATCGAATACGGCAAAGCCTGGCTGCCTACATGCTCCTGTCCAAAAACGGCTTCGATAAACGGACTGTACGGCTCGATGTTCGGCGTCAAAACGGCAATATCGTGCGGCTGCCAGTCGGGATTTTTTTGCAACACCAGCGACAGCTCTTCTTTCAAAATCTGCAATTCGCGCAAAGGGCTGTGTGCCGCAACGATTTTGACTGAGCCGTCGTTCAGCAGCTTGTCCGGCTCGACACACACTGGATTGCCGTCCGCATCGTGAACCTGAACCAAAGCCTGCTGCGCGCCTGCTTCGCCTTCTTCCTGTTGATATAAGCGTTCAGACGGCATGATCAAGTTTTGGATATCGTTTTGCAGGCAATGCAACAAGGTATCGTCTCTTCCCTCTTCATAAACCTGAATATCCTGCTCGGTTTCCACTTCCGACAGAAAATCAAAGAAATCGCGTCCCTGCTTGCCCAAAGAAGCCAACAGCGGATGCCCTGCCTGCGACAAATCCGCCTCATCGCCCCTTTTCAAAATTTGCGCCTCGTCGATGACCTCGCCCCAATATTGGCTGCTCGGGTTGAGCGCGAACACAAACACATCGCAATGCTTGGAAATTTGGTGCAGCAGTTGCAGATACATCGGTGCCATTGTCGAAATGCCGAATACAAACAACCTTTGCGGCAAAACCGATTTATCCAACTGCGCCAACAGCTTTTCCCACAAGGCCACGCGGTGCGGCGCCGATTGGCTGCCATCATCCAAATAACGCCACAGCCGCGCCTGCCAATCCTCATCATCGCCCAAACCCAGCAGCTTCCCAGCCTGCCACGCATCAATCCAATCCGGGCGGTACACCAAATATTGGTCGAAAATATCTGCCATCTGTCCGGCAAGCTGATAATCCGCCGATGCCGAGCTGTGCAAATAACTTTCCAGCTTCAGGCGCACGTTTTCGTACTCCGGGGCCGTCTGAAACGCTTCGCTGCGGAACAAATCCAGCAAACGCCAGCGCATAACTTCAGGCGAAAACGGACTGAGCGGCGGCACATCGGGAACCAATTTGCGCATCAGCTGCCACGCCAAACCGGCAGGCAGGCTGAACTTCAAATTCGCCGCCACGCCGAGTTTGCGCGCGAAAAACACATTCAGATAACGCCGCATCCCCTGGCTCTGCACCACCACTTCTTCCTGTGCCAATACCACATCCAAAGGCAAGGCCTGATGAATATGCGCGCACATTTCGGCAAGCGCTTCCAAACGGTCGGACTGATAAAGATAAAACATAGCAGACAATCTAAAAAACAATTGCCCACATTATAATGCCATTAGGACAAATGCTTCAGCAGAAGCGGCAAACAAAAACACAGGCCGTCTGAAACACATCGCTTCAGACGGCCTAAAACAAACCCATCGACAGCCAATTATTAATTATTTATCGACCCCTGTACAAACCGGCTTCTCCTATCCTATAATTTCCCACATTCGGAATGTAGCGCAGCCCGGTAGCGCACTTCGTTCGGGACGAAGGGGTCGGAGGTTCGAATCCTCTCATTCCGACCAAATACAAAACCTGCTTGAGTCCAAGCAGGTTTTTTACATTCGGCAAGCCTATATTTCCGGCGGGAAAGGCGCGCCTTCGGGATGTTTGTAGCGGTTGTACATAAACAAATATTGTTCCGGAAAACGGCGTATCCAATACTCGGTATTTTCATTGATCACGCGCGCGTCGTTCTCCTTATCGCCGTTCAACTCGCCGCGCAAAGGCTCTATATGCAAGACAAAGCCTTTACCGTCGGGCAAACGCTCGCCGCAGAAAAACAAAGCCTTCACGCCTTTGACTTGCGCCAGCTTGCCTGCCAACGTCATGGTGTAGGCAGGTTTGCCGAAAAAGTCCACCCACACGCCGTCGCCTCCTTCTTCCGGAGACGGTACATGGTCCGGCAACACAATGGTCGCTTCGCCGCCGCGCAGCGCTTTGATGATTTGTTTGACGCCCTGAATGCTGGTCGGTGCAGTCTTGCCTTTACCGCGCACGCGCCCTGCCTGCATCACCGCATCAAATGCCTTGATTTTCGGCGGCTTGTACATCGCCGTCAGCGGAAACGGCAGTTGCTGGCTGATGTAACGACCCGCCAAATCATAGCTGCCGATGTGCGGCGTGATAAACAGCAAACCTTCGCCCGCGCTCAAGGCCGTCTGAACATGTTCCCAACCGTTGACACTGACAAACAGGTTTTCAATTTCCTCAGGTCGTCTGAAAAACGCCACCGGCAATTCCAAGCCGCCTTTTGCTGTTTCACGGAAAATTTTTTTCACCGCCTCGTCCGTCGGGTTCAATCCGGCAAGTTTCATGTTTTCGAAAACACGCCGGCGATCTTTCGACAGCAAGCGGAAACCCAAACTGCCGAGCAGGTTGCCTAATTTGTGCAACCAAACCAAAGGCAGCGCGGCCAAAAATTTAAAAACAAAGGTAACAAGCGTTTGCATAAGGTTTTACCAAAATGAAGTGGACAGATTGTAAACGAAACAGGCCGTCTGAACAAAACAGACTTCGGGCAAATATATTGCGACACACCTGCTTTTCTGCTACTATCCGCGCTGCATTAAGAGTTGGGAATTCCATGCCAACCTGCTTTTCAAACGGAAAGGTAAGGTGGACGGTTGAAAAACCGATGTGGCTCGCCAGAGCAATCCAAACCCGCTTAATGCGGGAATTTTTTTGCCTGTAAGAAACGTGCAACAGGATTCCGAAACAGCAGACAAGTGCGAATGTTTCTCACTTGTATAGAGAAAAAGCGGAGTTTTTGTTATGATTTCCGCTGTCCGAAATAAAAGGCTGTCTGAAAACACAGCAGCCTGTTTTTAATGAAAGAATAGCAATGAGCGAATATCTGTTTACTTCCGAATCGGTATCCGAAGGCCATCCGGATAAAGTTGCCGACCAAGTATCCGATGCGATTTTGGATGCCATCTTGGCGCAAGACCCCAAAGCGCGTGTCGCAGCAGAAACCTTGGTCAACACAGGCTTGTGCGTATTGGCAGGCGAAATCACTACCACCGCCCAAGTGGACTACATCAAAGTTGCACGCGAAACCATCAAACGCATCGGCTACAACTCCTCCGAGCTGGGCTTTGATGCCAACGGCTGCGCAGTCGGCGTGTACTACGACCAACAATCTCCGGACATCGCCCAAGGCGTGAACGAAGGCGAAGGCATCGACCTGAACCAAGGCGCGGGCGATCAAGGTTTGATGTTCGGCTATGCCTGCGACGAAACCCCTACCCTGATGCCGTTTGCCATCTATTACAGCCACCGCCTGATGCAACGCCAAAGCGAATTGCGCAAAGACGGCCGCCTGCCTTGGCTGCGTCCTGATGCCAAAGCCCAACTGACCGTGGTTTACGACAGCGAAACCGGCAAAGTAAAACGCATCGACACAGTCGTCCTGTCTACCCAGCACGATCCGTCTATCGGTTACGAAGAGCTGAAAAACGCCGTGATCGAACACATCATCAAACCGGTTCTGCCGTCTGAACTGCTGACCGACGAAACCAAATACCTGATCAACCCGACCGGCCGCTTCGTTATCGGCGGCCCGCAAGGCGACTGCGGTTTGACCGGCCGCAAAATCATCGTCGATACCTACGGCGGCGCAGCTCCGCACGGTGGCGGTGCATTCTCCGGCAAAGATCCGTCCAAAGTGGACCGTTCCGCCGCTTACGCCTGCCGCTACGTTGCGAAAAACATCGTCGCCGCCGGTTTGGCAACCCAATGCCAAATCCAAGTTTCCTACGCCATCGGCGTTGCCGAACCGACTTCGATTTCCATCGATACTTTCGGCACCGGCAAAATCAGCGAAGAAAAACTGATTGCCCTGGTTCGCGAACATTTCGACCTGCGCCCTAAAGGCATCGTCCAAATGCTCGACCTGCTGCGCCCGATTTACGGAAAATCCGCCGCCTACGGCCACTTCGGTCGCGAAGAGCCTGAATTTACTTGGGAGTGCACCGACAAATCAGCCGCATTGAAAGCAGCCGCAGGCGTGTAAAAAAATAATAAAGGTCGTCTGAACGGGAGTTTCAGACGGCCTTTTTACATCTAAATATTCAAAACCTTTTTACGAACGACACATCGTATTTTCACAAAAACAGCGCAACGAAACCTTGGATTGCTATGCTGTCTTTGTGAATCTACATAAATAAAATTGAAAGCATACATCATGAAGAAATGGCTGCTGGCTGTTTTGCCTGCCACCGCACTGGCTGCTCCGCCTCAAGGCTTTTATCAAAATTACAAAGACTGGGACATTGCTTGCGACAATACCGGCACCTGCCGTCTTGCCGGATACCAAGCAGATGAAATAGAACCACCGGTTTCTATCCTGTTTACCCGACAAGCAGGGGCGAATGCCGCAGTAATTGGCGAAGTTTCCCTACTGCCATTTAATGACGATGAAGCACAACTCGCCAGCATTGCAACCCGCAACGAATTGGTATTGAACGGTAAATCACTGGGCAAATTGGCGTTCAATAAAAAAGGCCAAGGCAAATTGAGCAGCGCGCAAACCAGTGCCTTACTCGAAGCATTGAAAAAAGAGAGCAAAATCAGCATCCGCTCTGGAAAATATGAATGGCATTTGTCCGACAAAGGCGCAGCGGCGGCGATGTTGAAAACGGACGAATTCCAAGGCCGTCTGAACACACCTTCCGCACTGATACGCAAAGGCAACAGCAGTCAGGCAGTCCTCAATCCTCAACCCAAACCCGTTATCCGCGCCGTTGCCGTGCCGAAAAATGCAGGCGATACGCTGGAGCAAAACACGCCGCGCCACAATGCCGTCATGAAACTGCTGCGAGACAGCAACAACTATGCTCCCACTGACGATGACAATTACTGCCCCGCCCTGCATGATAAAGAGCACATGGATTGGAATCGCAGCCTAAGTATTTATCCGCTCAACAAACAACAAGTAGTATTGGTAGAGGCCATCTGTATCGGCGGAGCCTATCAAACCGGCGGCTACTATGCCATTGCCAACAAAGAATTAACCAAAATCGAACAAGTGCTACCGCCAATGACATACGGCGGTCACGGTGGATTCGATGAGAAAACAGCCACCCTTAGCGGCAGCTTCAAAGGCCGAGGGATCGGCGACTGCTGGTCTGGTAATGCAGCGGTGTGGGACGGTAAAACGTTTGTCCGCAGTGAGGAACACACCACCGGTTCATGCAAAGGCTTCACAGGCGGCGCGTGGCTGATGCCTATTTTTGAAGCCCGTGTTGAACGTTAAAATACACGGAATATTTACGATAGAAAGCAAAGGCCGTCTCAAAATTCCCGTTTTCAGACGGCCTTTTTCCTTATACAATAGCCACTTGAATTTCTATATACATTCTGAATAAAGGATACGGATTATGTTCGGCAAACAACTTTTTGAAGAAGTCAGCTCCAAAATCAGCGAAACCATCGCCAACAGCCCTGCCAAAGACATGGAAAAAAACGTTAAAGCCATGCTCGGCAGCGCGTTCAACCGCATGGACTTGGTGACCCGCGAAGAATTCGACATCCAACAACAGGTTTTGATTAAAACCCGTACCAAACTGGCCGAATTGGAAGCCCGTTTGGTCAAACTCGAAGCCGCTCAAGAGCCTGAAGAAGCTGCTTTGAAAGCGGCCGAAGCTGCTGCGGAAGAAGCTGTTGCCGAAATCAAACAACAAACTGAAGCTGCCGAATAAGGCCGTCTGAAACATGTCGCTTGCTTTGGTTTACAGCCGCGCCTTAAGCGGCATGAATGCGCCGTTGGTCGAAGTGGAAGCCCACCTTGCCAACGGCTTGCCACATTTCAATATCGTCGGCTTGCCCGATACTGAAGTCAAAGAAAGCCGCGACCGTGTGCGTGCCGCCATCATCCAAAGCGGTTTCGACTTCCCCGCCAAGAAAATTACCGTCAACCTCGCACCGGCCGACCTCCCCAAAGAATCCGGCCGTTTCGATTTACCGATTGCCTTGGGCATTCTTGCCGCATCGGGACAAATTAATCCTGAAAAGCTCGCGCAATATGAGTTTGCCGGAGAATTGGCGCTGTCCGGGCTGCTGCGTCCCGTACGCGGCGCGCTGGCCATGGCATGGCAGGGAATGCAGGCAGGTCGTTCGTTCGTCTTGCCGCAAGAAAATGCCGAACAGGCTGCCGTTATGCGCGGTATCGCGGTTTATGGTGCGCGTTCTTTAGGCGAAGTGGCCGCACATTTAAACGGTATCGAACCGCTGACACAAACTGAATGCAAGCTGACGCAAAGGCCGTCTGAACAAAGTAAAATACCTGATTTAGCCGATGTTAAAGGCCAGCATACCGCTCGCCTTGCTTTAGAAATCGCAGCGGCAGGCGGACACAGCCTGTTGATGATGGGCCCGCCGGGTACGGGCAAATCCATGCTTTCGCAACGTTTGCCCGGCATCCTTCCGCCTTTGACCGAAGACGAATTGGTCGAAGTATGGGCTTTGCGTTCGCTCCTGCCCAACCATCAACAGCAACTCGACAGCAACCGTCCTTTCCGCAGCCCTCATCACAGTGCCAGCTCGGCTGCTATGGTGGGTGGCGGTTCAGACCCGCGTCCGGGCGAAATTTCATTGGCGCACCACGGAGTGTTGTTTTTAGACGAATTGCCCGAGTTTGACCGTAAAGTATTAGAAGTGTTGCGCGAACCTTTGGAAAACGGCGAAATCCATATTTCCCGCGCCGCACGCCAAGCAGTTTATCCGGCCAAGTTCCAACTTGTCGCCGCCATGAACCCCTGCCCTTGCGGCTATCTTGGTCATCCATCCAAACCTTGCTGCTGCACGCCTGAAAGCGTTGCCCGCTACCGCAACAAAATTTCAGGGCCATTGCTCGACCGTATTGATTTAACCATCGAAGTACCCAGCCTTTCCGCTGCCGAATTGATGCAACAAGAAGCAGGCGAATCCAGTGCCACAGTATTGGAACGCGTTACCGCCGCACGCAAAATCCAATACAACAGACAAGGCAAAGTCAATGCCGAACTGAGTGTCAGCGAGCTCGATGGTAAAGCCCGCATCCAAAAAGAAGCGCAAGAAGCCTTGGGAACCATGCTCGAAAAACTAACCCTTTCCGCTCGAAGCTTCCACCGCATCATGCGCGTTGCCCGTACGCTGGCTGATTTGGCAGGCGACGAAGAAGTCAGCAAAACCCATGTGATGAAAGCCATCGGCTTCCGTCGCGCCCTTTAACTTTTCAGACGGCCTGAATCTTTATGTTTAAGTAAAACTAGAGTAAACAAAGCATCAGGATTTTGCCGTCCATAACGGTTATTGATAAAATATCGAATCCAAACTCAGACAGTCTCCCTTCAGGCCGTCTGAACACATTATTACAAGGTAAGTCATGAAAAAATCTACACAATATGGCAAAGGCTTGGCCGGTTTCTTTTTCGGCCTGATACTGGCAACAGGTATTATTGCCGGTATTTTGTTCTTCTTGAACCAAGGCAACCAAAACGTTTTCAAAGAGCTGACTCAGCCTAAACAAAGCGAAGAACCTGAAATCCTGAAACCTCAGGACAAAGCAGAGAAACGCCCAACCACCGACACTTCATCTACCCAAGCAGATGAAGAAAAAGCCAAAGCAGAAAAAGAAGCTGCTGAGAAAGAAGCCAAAGCTAAAGAAGAGGCTGAAAAGGCTGCCAAAGAAGCTGAAGAAAAAGCTCAAGCGGAAAAAGAAGCTCAGGAAAAAGCCGAACAAGCAGAACGTGAAGCCAAAGAAAAAGCCGCAAAAACGGAAGCAGAAAAAGAAGCCGCCAAGAAAAAACTGTCCGAGAAAAAAGCCGAATTAGAGAAAAAACGCGCAGAAAAAGCCAAAGCTGAAAAAGAAGCTACTGATAAAACTGCAAAAGATAAAAAAGCAGCCGACCAACTGACCGACAAACAAAAAGAGCGTGCCGAGCGCAAATTGGCTGAGAAAAAAGCAGCCGAAGCCAAAAAACAAAACAAGCCGACACCTGAGCAAATCCTCAACAGCGGCAGCATCGAAAAAGCACGTAAAGCAGCAAATGCCTCTGCAACAAAAGAAAGCAGCAACGCTGCAAATAAACAGTCAGCAGAAAAAGCCGAAGCAGCTGCCAACAGCGGTAAAAAAGCCTTCCTGCAACTTGGTTCATATGCAGACCGTTCCAGCGCAGATTCACAACGTGCAAAACTGGCTATTTTAGGTGTTTCTTCCAAAGTGGTTGAATCGCAAAACGGCGACAAAACCATTTACCGAGTTCAAAGTAACACTATGCAGCAGGAAGCCGCTGTGAAACTGCAAAAAAACCTGCAAGACCATAATATCAACAGCTTGATTCGTTCTACCAAATAATGGAATCACTGATGAAGCAGCGTATGAAACAAACCATTGCCGTACTCAGCCTGATCCTGCTCAGTCTGAGTGCGCAGGCTGCTACCGAAGGCGTGGACTATACCGTTCTTAGTCGCCCTATCCCGCAGCAGCAAGCCGGAAAAATTGAAGTGCTAGAATTTTTCGGCTACTTCTGCGTCCATTGTTACCATCTCGATCCAGTTTTGTTGCAACACAGCAAAACCTTTGCCAAAGATGTTTCCTTACGGACAGAACACGTCGTTTGGATGCCTGAAATGTTAGGCTTGGCCAAAGTAGCCGCTGCCGTCAATCTTTCAGGTTTAAAATATCAGGCCAATCCAGTCATCTTCAAAGCTGTTTACGAACAGAAGATTAACTTGGCTGATGCAAATGTATTCCGATCATGGGTCGGCAAACAGACAAGTTTTGACAGTCAAAAACTACTTCAAACCTACAATAGCCCTGCTGCCGCGTCGGCTGCTGCAAAAATGCAGCAATTGACGGAAACTTATCGAATTGAAAACACACCAACTGTCATCGTCGGTGGTAAATACAAAGTCAATTTCAATGGTAGCGACTGGAAAGTCGGTATGAAAACCATAGACGAGCTCATCGTCAAAGTCCGCCGCGAACAATCCTCAAAACCACTTTAACTATTCAACAAAAGAAAGACGGCCTCAAGGCCGTCTGAAAACTTATGGACATTTTGATTTTATTTAAAGCACTTATTCTCGGTATTATCGAAGGTTTAACCGAGTTCCTCCCTATTTCAAGTACCGGTCACTTGATTGTATTTGGCGACTTAATGAATTTCCAAAGCAACGGAAAAGTATTCGAAATTGCCATCCAGCTCGGTGCCGTATTAGCCGTCGTATTCGAATATCGCCAACGATTTACCCATATCATAAAAGGACTAGGCAAAGAGCGAACAGCCAATCGCTTTGTGCTGAATTTATTTATCGCGTTCATCCCCGCTGCGATTGTTGGCCTCTTATTCAGTAAACAAATTAAATTGCATCTTTTCAACCCCATTACTGTTGCTACTATGCTAGTACTCGGTGGTTTCTTCATTTTATGGGTTGAAAAACGCCAAACAACAGCCAAACCTAAAGTCAATCATGTAGACGATATGCGCCCAATCGACGCATTTGTTGTAGGATGCGCCCAAATTTGTGCCCTTATCCCTGGGACATCACGTTCAGGCAGCACCATCATGGGCGGTATGCTGTGGGGATTAGAACGTAAAACGGCTACCGAATTTTCATTCTTCCTTGCTGTACCAATGATGATTGCGGCAACAGGTTACGACATCTTAAAAAACTACAAACTCTTTACCTTACAAGATGTCGGACAAATTGCCATCGGTTTTATCGCAGCATTTATCGCCGGTCTATTGGCAGTAAAAGCTTTGCTGAAATTTATCTCCAGTAAAAACTATGTACCTTTTGCCTACTACCGTATTGTATTTGGTGGTCTGATTCTCCTTACTTGGATGCTGGGCTGGGTCAGCTGGAGCGAATAGCCCCTCTCCCTAAAGGACGTGCCTGAGCACGTCCTATTTCTTTATCCGCTTCCTCCCTTTAGATCAGGTTTCTACCCCGT
>NZ_KV810183.1:0-481 GCF_001812725.1 Neisseria sp. HMSC067G12
ACACTCCGCATCATTGCCCCTAAATATCTCCTCACCGTCCGTACAGCTGCCCTTCCCCTTCATCTTCCCGCACACCACCGCCGTCAGCGACTCGTTCAAGCGCAGCACCCTCGGCTCCGCCTCCCTGTCCAGCGCCACCGCCTTCAAGGTAAACTTACCCTCCAGGATGCCCTTAGCCTGACCGCTCATCCTGATACAGAAACCGCCCGCCTCCTTCACCGGCAGTTCCGGCCACTTCGTCGACGTCAGCTTAAAGCTGCCCTTTTTCGTATAGAACTGCTCCATAAAGCGCGCATTTTCCAGCAGCGCTGCATGAGCCGCACGCAGGTTGGCCGAGCGGACCGATTCCCGATAGACCGTAAAGGCCGCCGTTGCCAAGATCGAAACCAGCAGCATCACCACCAGCAGCTGTATCAAGGAGTAGCCCCTCTGCACAGTTGCCCTATCCCATTTTCTGTCAAATGCCTTTAAGTACATATCT
>NZ_KV810184.1:0-303 GCF_001812725.1 Neisseria sp. HMSC067G12
TAGATGTCTTGGCCGTTGGCGCCGGTCGTTTTCACCACATCTTTGATGTTGGTGCCGGCTGCAACCTCGGTACGGGCGGCGGCGCTTTGCTGTTTCAGCTGGCTGTAGTTGACGGCGTCGGTGTCATCGGTACCGGCGGCAACATTGGTAATCTTGTTGCCGGCGGCATTGATGCCTGACTTGGTCACACTCGGGCCACCGGTAATGGTGAGGCCGTCTGAATTCAGTTTGCTGTCGCCTGCGGTGACGCTGTCAACAGTGATGTCTTTGGCCAGTTTCAGCTGTGCGCCACCGGCTACGGTT
>NZ_KV810185.1:0-6622 GCF_001812725.1 Neisseria sp. HMSC067G12
ACGGTGGTTTTGGCATCCACACCTTTTTGGATGTTATCTTTAGTACTTTGAGCAAGATCGATACTGTACTCAGTTGTGACGGCACCATCGGCTGCAGTTGTAGTATTGGAAGTCAAATTCAAAGCATTGGAAACTTGTACCGTTGCTTTATCTGCGCTGACGGTATAAGTGGTCTCTTTGCCTGAGGTTGTTTTATTAACGTGCGCGTTACTGCCTGCCGCCACCTTGGTTGTGGTTTTGGCATTATTGATGGCATTAGCAACATCGCCGGCAGTCGCTACACCGGCAGTCGGTGCGGACACTGTGCCATTATTATCGACAGACAATGTGCCTTGAGTGACGTTGATTTGAACTTTTGATGCATTCTCGCCATCGGTGATTGCAACAGTCGTCAAGTTGCCATCGGCGTAGTTGACTGTACCGTTGTTATTGATACGAGATTTGTCTGTACCGTTTTGTTGGATATTGTGTCCAACATTGTTCATAACGGTGTACAGCTGGCTACCATTGACCGCATCGGTCGAAGTGGCGGAAATACGGCCTGCGGCAACATTCTGGATTTGGCGTTCATTGCCTGCACTGCCTACAGAAACCGCGCCTGTTTTAGCGGATGAAGAAGCTGCATAGCTGACATTAGTCGTCGTACCACTATCGTTTTTGAATGTTGCATTTTTAGCTGTTGCATCAAAATTATTGGCAGTGCCAACAGCACCATTACCCAATGCAACGGAGCTACCGATCGTAGTCGTCGCGCCACTACCCAAAGCAACTGAATCGCTTCCAGTCGCTTTTGCATTATTACCGCCGGCAAAACTATTCTGCCCGGCAGCTTGGGCTGAGGAACCAATAGCAGTGGAATAAAGGCCTGAACTGTTTGCCTGCTTACCAATGGCGATAGAATAAGCTTGCGTTGTCTGTGCCTGATGACCGATTGCAACAGAATCATCACCGACTGCATTTGACAAATAGCCCATTGCCGTACCGTTATTTTGTGCTGCTGCCCTTGCACCGACAACGGTTGCATTTCCATAGTTGGCTCTACTGTGAGCACCAACGACTACAGAGTAATTGTAATTATTTTCCGTATTCAAACCTATGGCGATAGAACCTGTACCGCGGGAATTAGCATTAGAGCCTAAGGCAACAGCGCCAACAGTTCCCGAAGTTACCGTTGCATTTGGACCAACAGCAACAGAATCTTCGCCAAGTACGTTGGCATTATGACCCAAGGAAACACTACCCGTCGCACCAGTGCTTGTTGCCGCATTTGGTCCGATAGCAATTGAATTGGTTGCTTTTGCACCGTCATTGTTCCAGTTTTTCGTACCGTCAGTTTTGCCTTCTTCTGACTTAACAGAGAAATAGCGGACACGCTCAATTGCACTCAATACACCATAAAGTTGAGAGCCGTTGATGGCATCAGTAGAAGTAGCAGAAATATCGCCGGGGGATACATTGATGATTTGACGTTCGTAACCTTTAGAACCAACAGACACAACATCACCGGCATCGGTAGTTTGACCGCCTGCCCAAGTGTAGGTTACACCCATAATTTCGCGTTGAACGTATGCCTGACCTTCTTTATCGGTTTTAGAAGCCGTACCCAAAGCCACAGAGTTCAGCAGAGTTGCTTTTGCACCTGTACCCAAAGCTACACCGCCAAAGGCAGTCGCCTGAGATTTGGTACCGATAGCCAGAGACAAATCGGCAGATGAATTAGACTGCACACCTAATGCAACAGAACCTTGACCGGCAATAGTATTACCATAAGAACCGCTATACATCGTATCACCAGTCATCTCTTTATAAATATCACGCAGACTTTTACCGCTCAGCGTATATTCACCGGTCTTTGCACCTTTTTCATTATATTTGATGAATTTATCCGTTGCATTGCCAGAATATCGAGTACCACCTACCGAATCTAAATCATCACCACCAATAGCAACAGATGAATTACCATTAGCCAAGACATTGCCGCCAACCGCAATAGATTGGTCTCCCTTTGCCCACGCACCCTCAGGTCTGCCCTGTGGATCAACACGGTTACCTGAACCAATAGCAATAGACTGAGTTATCTTAGAACTACTTGAATCGCCTACTCGAGCCGTATTACCAATAGCAATATTATTGTGCGTTACATTCACATTCATAATATTTTGCGAAAGAACCCCAGATGCACGTCCAATAGCAATCGTACCAAGTCCGGTTGCATTCGCGTCTGCACCAAGTGCAATAGCACTTGATGCTGCATTACCCGAAGCTGGAGAATTTGCCACTGCACTTTTACCGATGGCAATGGTATTTCCAGTTTGAGCTTGGGCTGAATTACCTATGGCGATAGACTCACTTTGATAACCCACTGCATTGGTACCGATTGCAATGGCATTTTGCGCATTGGCTGCAGCCTGACTGCCGCTGCCAATTGCAATGCCGTCTTGACCTCTTGATGTGCTGGATTGGCCCAAAGCCATTGAGCCTATACCAAATGCTTGCGCCGAATTACCCAATGCTGTTGTGCTCGTATTATCAGCAAGAGCATTCTTACCTACCGCTGTCGCTTGCGTACCATTTGCTTTGGAATCTGCACCCAATGCTGTTGAATCTACAGAAACAGCATTGGCACTTTTACCTATCGCTGTTGCATTTGAACTACTTGCACTTGTATCTGCACCCATCGCAACAGCATGATTTTGAGTAGCCTTGGCATTTGTACCAACAGCAAGGCTGTTATTATGTGTTGCATTTGCACTCGTACCTACCGCAACTGCACCGTTAGCCGTAGCATTGGCTGATGCTCCTACTGACAGAGCACCAATACCGGTCGCTGTTGCACCACTAACCGCAGTCGCACTGGTTACAGCATCAAATTCAATTTTTCCTCGTGCTGCAGTTGCCGCATACGAATTACCTGCACCCAAAAGAGCTGCCGAAATCACTGTCAATCTGAAAACTGTCGCAATACCATTTTTACCGGATTTGGTAGATACATCTGCACTGTTTTGTTCTGCAGACGATTTCACTCGGCCTTTGGCCAATTCGGAAGTTACGACAAAAGATTGAATCGTACGGTTCCAAACAACTTTAAATATCTTATTCATAGGTGTGTCTTTCTCTTTTTATGATAGGTAAAAGCGTGAGCATGAGCATGACGCTACTTTAAGAATTTATGCAGGGGTTTCCCAGCAAAATGCTTGTCTCAAGCTGACGTTTATTGTCACTTTGAGACGAAATTTAGGCTTTTGACTATCCCGCAACGGTATAGTATTTCATACTTACAAAATATCCGCTAGTCTAAAATATCAACCGATTATCTTTAATTTTTAAACAAAATCATGACGTTTGAACAGAAAAACTAATCATCAAAAGTTCTCCAGTCATGTTTTTATTAATAAGCGTAATGTTGTATTCCGTCGACAAGTCATCAGCAATCACAGTAATCATGCAAGCAACGTGCCAATCGCTCGGAATTTTATTTAAAATGAATTGTTTTCTAAAAAATGGAAAAGGCCGTCTGAAAGATTTCAGACGGCCTTTGATGAAATGATTTTGAACAATTGCTTGCTTGAATAATTTGTTTTTTGAGCTATCAATAAAATTGGCAATATGCTTTTAATACGTCATAGAAAGAATACGCATATCCCTACTTATACAAACGCGGATGGTTTTACAAACCGAATACGGTAATATCGCCCTTGCCTTGACGAATCAGCTCAGTGCCATCGGTCATATCGATAACCGTCGTCGGCTCAGTACCGCACCAGCCACCATCAATAACCAAATCAACAGCATGCTCAAGACGGTCTCGGATTTCGTATGAATCGGTCAATGGCTCTTCGTCTTCGGGCAGCATGAGGGTGCAGCTTAAAATAGGTTCGCCCAATTCTTGCAAAAGCGCCAAGGCAGTGGCGTTGTCGGGAACACGCAGGCCGATGGTTTTACGTTTTGGGTGAAGCGTGCGATTGGGTACTTCTTTGGTTGCCTGCAGGATAAAGGTATAACTGCCGGGCGTAGCTGCTTTGAGCTGGCGAAATTGGGCATTATCTACTTTGGCATAAGTACCCAATTCGCTCAAATCGGCACACATCAGGGTCAGATGGTGTTTTTGATCGATTTTACGAATCGCGAGAATGCGTTCCATCGCGTTTTTGTCGCCGAGTTTGCAACCTAGCGCATAGCAGGAATCCGTAGGGTAAACGATAACGCCACCACCGCGGACAATATCGGCGGCTTGCTTGATGAGGCGGTCTTGGGGATTATCGGGATGGATGGCGAAAAATTGTGCCATGTTTTTTTCCTTATCATTCTAATGGTTTGTTGTTTGACATTTTAAAACTTATTTGGCCGTCTGAATATTGGATTTCCACCACCATGAATGGATTTAGCCTCAGCTACAACACGGCTGCACCCAGTGATACCTTATATATTATTTTGATTTACCGGCCGATATCGAAAGTCAATTTAATACGCTATATAATGCATTATTTTGTTTGAAAGTCATCTCAATGCCTGCTTCTTCCCTACCTTCCCGCCGCTTGTCTGTCGCACCTATGCTTGATTGGACAGACAGACACTATCGCTTTATGGCGCGACAAATTACACGCAATGCTTGGCTTTATAGCGAAATGGTCAATTCAGGCGCGGTGGTTTACGGAGATAAAGACCGCTTTTTGAGTTTCAACGAAGGCGAGCAACCGGTAGCTTTACAGCTTGGCGGCTCAGATCCGCATGACTTGGCAATCGCTACCAAAGCGGCTGAAGCGTATGGCTATAACGAAGTCAACCTAAATTGCGGCTGCCCCAGCCCACGCGTTCAAAAAGGCGCTTTCGGCGCTTGCCTGATGAATGATGTAGATTTGGTGGCAGATTGTTTGAATGCGATGCAGGATGCAGTTGAAATTCCGGTGACGGTCAAACACCGCATCGGTGTAGACAGACAGACAGAATATCAAGTCGTAGCAGATTTTGTGGGAACACTTCGCGAAAAAACAGCCTGCCGCACATTTATTGTCCATGCACGCAATGCTTGGCTGGACGGTTTATCCCCGAAAGAAAACCGCGAAGTCCCGCCACTCAAATATGAATACGTGTATCGTTTAAAACAAGATTTTCCCGACTTGGAAATTTTGATTAACGGCGGCATCACTACCAACGAAGAAATCGCCGAACATCTGAAATTTGTCGATGGGGTCATGATCGGGCGCGAGGCTTATCACAATCCAATGCTGATGCGCGATTGGGATACAATGTTTTACAACGACGCACACGCACCAATCCAATACGCAGACTTAGCAGCTTGGCTATATGCATACAGTCGCGAACAAATCGCCTTAGGACGAGGCACAATCCTGCGCCATATCGTCCGCCACGCACTAGGCTTAATGCACGGCCTAAAAAATGCCCGCACTTGGCGCCGTATGCTCTCAGATGCTACTTTGCTGAAAGACAACGACGGCAGCCTGATTCTAGACGCATGGAAAGAAGTCGAACGCGCAAATATTTGAGATTAATGGTATATCGTGCGAATAAATGAAAGGCCGTCTGAAACATCCAATGATGTTTCAGACGGCCTTTAAAATTACAACAGACTGCTAAAGATATATTCATTTCTCTTTGGCTACTATTACGATTAACTCATCGAATCAACCCAAAACATAATCTAAGCATAAAAAAATGCGGCCTAAATAGGCCGCATTTACTTTGCTTCGTCTTTTCAGACGACTTTTTCAGGCCGTCTGAAAGTCAGATTACCATTGGTAACCAACTGCTGCGGTAGCACCGAAGTGACCACGTGAGTTGCCGGAAGCAGTACCTTTGATGATCCAATTACCACCATCGGAGATGCTAGAGAAGCCGACAGCGTAACCGGTTTCACCGCGGTAGTGACCGCCACCGATAGCCAGCATGCTCTTACCTGGCAAGTAAGCTTGTGGCAGACCGGCAGTAGCCAGAGCTTGAGCCACACCTGCGCGGGCGTTGTTGTCAACTTTGTTCACATTGCTGTTCACATCGCCGAATTTTTGGTTCAGCTGGTCAACGTTAACCGCATCGGTACCGTTCTTACCTGGAGCAACATTTTTAATAGTAGTGTTGCCGGCATCGATACCACCTTGGTTGATGGTTACAGGACCTGCTTTCAGTTCGTTAGTAGTAACACTGTTAACGGTCAGATCAGGGTTCAAGCTGACTTTCAGCGCATCGCCGTCTTTCTTAACGAAGATGTTTTGAACTTCTTTCTCTGAAGTCTTACCGGTTGCTTTGTCGAATACTTGGACTTTAGTACCCGCATCACCTTTAATCTGAATAGTGTTATTCAGTTTTTTGGAGATAGAGCCGTCAGTAGTACCAGTCTCGTCAACCAGACCGAAGGTGCCGTCAGCATCTTTACCATCTTTACCGTCTTTACCATCTTTCACGGTTGCAGTAGTAGTAGAGATGACTTTACCGTCTTTATCGAAGTTGTTGATAGTGATAGTAGAAGTACCTTTAGCTTCATCACGCTCAACTTTACCTTCAGCAGACTTACCGTTTTCACCTTTAGCACCAGTTGCACCAGTATCACCTTTAGCACCGTCTTTAACAACAGTAGTAGTAGTGTTACCGTTACCGTCTTTGATGGTTA
>NZ_KV810186.1:0-518 GCF_001812725.1 Neisseria sp. HMSC067G12
ACCGCCTTATCGGCGAAACCACCGTCCACAACGGACAAAGCGCCACCGTAGGCTACCAATACGACCCGTTGGGCAACCGTATCCGCACCATCCTGCCCGACGGCCGCCAGATTGATTACCTGTACTACGGCAGCGGACACCTGCACCAAATCAGCCTCGACGGCGAAGTCGTCAGCGACATCGAACGCGACAAACTGCACCGCGAAATCCAAAGGACGCAGGGCAGCATCAGCAGCCTGTACGACTACGACCCCATGGGTCGTCTAAAAAGCCAGCGTACCATCCAGAACGGCACACAAACGCTTCACGGCAAACAAAACCCGCTGGCCGGCGGCGTCGTGAACCGCCGCTACGCCTACGACAAAGCCGGCAACCTCATTCAAAGCGCCGATCAAAGAAGCGGCGTCCTCAATTACGTCTACGACAAAATCGGACGCATTCAAGAAGCCCGCAACAGCCAAACCGGCCGCAGCGAAACCTTCGCCTTCGACCCCGCCCACAACATCCTTTCCGACAAA